>JAJQIL010000133.1 GCA_021199235.1 Lachnospiraceae bacterium
AAATCTGGGGCTGATAGGCAGCATTTTCATATGTACAGAAACCTATATGACTGTGGTTAAGCGTACGCTTCTTCCGATAAGTCATATTTCCTGCCATAAATCAACTGCAATCCTGTCAGCTATGATTTTTCTTCACAAAGCTGCCCGGAATCCCTTCAAGCTGTTCTCTCGTCCCCAGCCTGAGATAGCGCCGCAGGGTTCGCCGGGACATCCCCTGTGTCCGCGGAAATATACCTTCACCGGATTCGCCGGATTCCCCATCCGAAGGATACGGACGCCCGGATGCATACGCCTTCGCCATCTCCTCGTAAGATGCGTCGTCGATCACTTTTTTCCCGCGTGAATACAGACGGTGATAGAGAAAAAAAGCCTCCTCGTTTCCAAGCTCCATTGATTTTTTCAGACAGACGCGGCCAAGCGTTCTGTCGCCGCCGTCCATGCCGCCCCGGCGCAAATAATACTTCCCCAGTCTGTAAAACGCTTCCGGATCGTCACGGCCGACCGCCCGGATCCAATCGTTTCTGACACTTTTTTTCATATTCTGCCACCATCCTTTCTGATGATGACAGTTTAACAAAAACGGCCGTCTGATTTTCCACCGGAAGTATACAAAACACCCGCATCACTTAGCCTTTTTATTTCGTCAGCGGCACGAGCAGAAGCAGGCGGTATTCCGCCAGAACGCTGTCCATCTCTCCTAAGGACAGACGGTTTTTCAGCCCGTAAATGATGGCGCGGTCGCGCAGTCTGGCAGCAGTCAGCGGCGCACAGTGGCCGCTCTTTAACAGGGTCTGTGTCTCTTCTACGGTAAATTCCAGCACAAAGGCGACCCGCAGCAGAGTATCCTGCGTGGTGTTGCCCTGATTGCGGATCAGCTTGTAGCCGCCCGCGCGGCTCAATCCCGCGAGCTGCGACATGGTCTCCACAGACATATCCTTTTTCCCCAGCTTCGTAAGCAGCAGATCCCCGACCGTCTTCATGACCGGTTTTTCTTCCATCATCTCGTCCAGCCAGCGGCACATCCGTCTCGATCATGCGCATCGTCGCTCCGACCCGCTCCACAGCGGCATTGATAGCCGACTGCTCCAGATATTCCATCACAACATAGGCTGTGCCATTTTCCTGAAAAATATCCCGCGTCGCGCCCACCTGCGGGTGGCGCAGGAAACGTGTATATGCCCTCGCCAGTCCATTCTTCCATGCATCCCGGGCAGCGGTTAAATTCCATCGCAAGTCCTCCTTCCGCAAGCGTCCTCTCCTTCCGATAAGTCACATTATATGGAATTCCCGCGCAAATTACAATCTTTTTCATGAAAAAAGGACGGCTGATTCTGAAAGTCAGAAAAGTTCTCCAAATGCCAAAATGCTTCAAATTGCAGTCATTTTGAAATAAAATGCTTGTATTTTGCATAAAATCATGTTATTCTTGTTCATTATATAGCATAGAGGTGAGAGACGATGACAACAATCAGCATAAGACTTGACGATGAAGAAAAAAAGGAACTCGAAGAAATGTGTGCAAGTATGGGAATGAGCATCAGTACCTTTTATATGCTTTATACAAAAAAAGCACTCCGAGACAGATGTATCCCTTTCGAGATCACTGCACCAAAAGATCCGTTTTATTCTGCCACAAATATAAAACAACTCAAAAAAGCCGATCAACAAATCAGAAATGGGCAGGTGATTGAAAAATCCCTCGAAGAACTGGAGGCAAATGATACCGTAATCGTTGAGCAGTGCAAAGGACATTATGAATAAGCTTTACTTCTTACTGACAAAAAGGACAGCCGCCAATACAGGCAGCCGTCCTCGAGGATCAGGCTGCCCCCGTACAGATTAAGCGTGCCGCCCTTGCCATACAGACCGCTGTTTTCTCCTGAAATGGTAAGGTCGCCGTCTCTGATGATCAAAGCGCTGTCCAGGTTCATGACCAGAAGCTTGTCCGTCAAAGTAAGATCACCGGATACTTCGATCGTAGAACCATCCTCCAGAATAATGTACCTGCAGTCCTCGTCGACGAGAGCAATGTTCAGGTCATTTTCCGAAGAAACCCAGCGGACGGTTTCCGTGGTGCTCCAGTAGCCATAGCATAGGAAGTCCGCATCGTTCGAATCCGGGATGTCCACAGTCGAATCCTGACTATAGAGGACAGCTCCTCCATAGGCATCCCAGCTGCTACCCTCCACGGCCCTGAGCACACTGGTGGATTCATTACTGTAAAGCACGCCATAGTTTGCAAACTCTGCGTTCTCCGCTTCCAGGAAAATCGTGCCGCAGTTATGAATCTTTGTCGAACTGTACAGATAGCTGTTTTCGCCCAGAACCAGCGTGCCGGTATTGGTAAGAAAGGCTCCCATTCCCTCCAAAGAAACCTCTATTTTACCGGAATCCGGCGCCTCCGACTCGATCCGCAGGTCGCTATAATTATAAAACGCCGTAAGAATCCTAATCCAAAACTCCCCGGCCTCTTCGGAGCCGGTCATTGTCACAGAACCCATATTGTAAATCTGAGTATTCTGGATGCTGTCGTATCCGATCCGCATCGTGCCGTAGTTCAGCAGCCGGCCTTCGCCTGCAAATAGACTATGTCATAATCCAGAGTGCCATAATTCACCACAGTCACATAATCCGTAACATCGTCGTCATTCCAGTCGTCCGTATTCAGCTGGCCGGTTATGGTTCCATAATTCACCAGCAC
This sequence comes from Lachnospiraceae bacterium, assembly GCA_021199235.1. Classification (GTDB taxonomy): domain Bacteria; phylum Bacillota; class Clostridia; order Lachnospirales; family Lachnospiraceae; genus Choladousia. Next base: position 2,702 of record JAJQIL010000133.1, read on the forward strand.
TGCGCCGCTCTGAAGGAACATAGTCCAGGGATTATCCCCTTCAATGGAAGTCTCTCCCTCTCCGGTCAAAGTCACGCCTTCACTGACCATCAGCGCAACGTCCACATAATTATATTCCTCATCCAGCGTCAGGTCCGCGTCGATAATAATTGCCGCCACGCCCTCATCCTTTGCCGTCCTGTACTCCTCCATAGTCGCCACATCACCGCCGACACCTCATCCGAGGCCAGCAGCTCATAGAGTTCCTCCTGCGAATCGCCATTGTAGGTGACCGCGTCCGCAAAAATCTCATTCCCCATACCGATGCGGTCTTCTCCACCGGTGCGGTTGCTCCCGCTCCATCTACCGGCCGGGTAGCCGATACGCCGCCCGATACCGGCTCCGTCGCCGCATATCCGCCGCTCACCGTCACGCTTTCCGGATCCTGCGGTTCATTGTCAAACGGGATCGTGCTCCCGCCGCCCATCTTAATCTGCTGGCAGATCGGGCATTCCGCGTTCACTGATGCATCATAATAGTGGCCTTCCGGGCATTTTTTCAGTTCCATGGTAAATTCCTCCTGTTTTCTAAAAAAATTTTGTGAAATGATACGGGCGGCAATCAGATATTGTCTCAAGTATCATTGTATCGTAACTGCCGGGGACGGCATTTACATTTATAGTACATGGATCAAAAACTCATTTTTCTCCGAAGCCAGATAGAAACGGACGTCTCCCTTCAGCTTGTACGGCGTGTTCGGTTCCAGCTTCGTGCCGTTGGAAAAGAAGGTTCCATACGACGAGTTCCGGTCGATCAGCACCAGAAATCCGTTCGCGGTCACCGTCAGAAGCGTCGCTTTTGCGTTTGCCCGTTCATGGTGAACCACCTGCGGAACCGCCGCGCCCCTGGCATTTTTTTCTCCCGGTTCGACCGGCGAGGCTGCCACGATCTGTCGGATACACTTGCGCATGATAAAAAGCAGGAACATCCAGACAAGGACGATCAGCACCACATAATTCACGAACCACTGCTTCAGATTGTAAAGAAAGACTACCAGGCCATCCGGCAGAATATAGAGCATATCTCCCACGTCCATATTCCAGAACGTATGCAGCAGGATCGCTGTTGCTAATGCCATAAACGTCAGCGGGTTCAGTCTAACAGAATTCTCTCCGGCATTTTCTACTCGGAGTGTACAAGTGTATCGTCTGTCTCACATCTATTTGTTGTTTTACTGTCAACTCACCTTCTTTCTTCACGGCCTGAGACAAATTTATGTCACGATTATATATTATAATCGTCATAACAGCAACGTTTTTTCGTACTATTGCCGTGCATTTTATCCCTTTTACTATCTTTGTTCCGACCTTTGTGTGTATCGTTTTTACGTGTTATTTATATCGTTTATTTACATCTTGTGATTTCCGGGATTTCGGCTATCATGAATAACAGATGTGAATCCGACGGTTCTTTTCATGAATTTCGGTTTTCACAAAAACGGGGAAGAAAGCAAAGAATTTTTTTGAAATAATAGGAAAGACTGATCATATGAAGGATTCAAAAGAATTACAGGCACTCAACCGCATTCAGGAATTGTGTGAGGAGCGTGGCTGGTCCTACTACCGACTGGCCAAAGCCTCCGGCATCACCTATTCGACCCTGAACACCATGATCCATAAGCAGAATCTGCCCTCGCTTACGACGCTGCAGAAGATCTGCGACGGTTTTGGTATCTCCCTTACGGATTTTTTCGATCCGAACCGGGACGTAAGCGGACTGACCGATGAGCAGGCAAAATGTCTTTCCCTTTTCACTTCACTCACACCGCAAAAGCAGGAGCTGGCACTCGCCTATATGAAAGGATTGTCAGAAAAATGACCGCTCCGCTTCACCGTGAAAGCAGAACGGTCATTTTTGTCATGATTCACTGAACACCTCTTCCGCCGCAGCGGGTACAGGTGATCGTTCCGCTGCCATGGCATTTGTAGCAGGTTTCCTTTGATTCAGAGGATGTATCGCTGTGTCCGGAATCGCTGCACAGCCTGCGGCGTTTCCGGGCATTTGGGATAGCAAAATTAATTCATTTGTTTCGATTTCTGGCGCATTTCATTAAAAAGCGCCAAACCCCGCCAGCCCCTTCTTAAGCCGCTGCATGCCGTCCAGAACCAGTGAGTGCGGGCAGGCAACATTCATGCGCAGGAACTGCGCGCCATTTCCGCCATAGGCGCTGCCGGAGGAGACATACAGGCCGGTCTTCTCACGGATGAATTCTGCGAGGTCTGTTTGTTCAGGGCAGGCAGACTCTTTCTTTGCGTTTGCGCTTCCATCTGTATCTGCAGACCCGCTGCCCGAGTGCTGACTGTTTTTATGCGCCGCATTCACCCACGCTCCGCAGTCCAGCCACATCAGATAGGTTGCTTTCGAGGGCACCACATGCAGCTGTGGCATGTGCTCTGCGGCGTATTCAGTCACTGTCTTTTTATTTTCTTCAATATAAACCCGAAGCTCATCCAGCCACGGAGCTCCTTTGGTAAAGGCCGCGACCGCCGCATTCACCGCGAAAGCGTTCGGCTCTGCCACCTCGTCCGTGTTCAGGCCTCGCCAGACCCTATGCCGCAAGGTCTCGTCCGGCACGGAGACGGCCGCTGTCTGCAGCCCGGCCAGATTGAAGGTCTTGGTCGGTGCCAGACAGGTCACGCTGATCTCCCGGCAGGTATCCGACACAGAAGCGAACGGAATATACTCATACCCCGGCGATGTGAGGTCACAGTGGATTTCATCCGAGATCACCGTCACATGATATTTTTTGCAGAGATCCCCAATGCGTGCGAGCGTACCACGGTCCCAGAGGTTCCCCGCCGGATTCTGCGGGTTGCAGAGGATCATCAGCGACGTCTGCGGATCGGCAAGCTTTTCCTCCAGATCCGCAAAGTCCATGTGATAAGTTTCCCCGTCATATACCAGCGGGCTTTCCAGTACCTGCCGTCCGTTATTCATAATTGAGTTGAAAAAAATATTATAGACCGGCGTCTGCACCAGCACCTTTTCCGCGGGAGTCGTCAGCTTGCGCACCATGCTGGAGATAGCCGGTACGATACCCGTGCAGAAGATCAGCCAGTCCTTCTCCATCCGGAAGCCATGACGGCTCTCCCACCAGCCAATGTAAGCCTCATACCAGGCATCCGGAATCTCCGTATAGCCGAACACACCGTGCGCGGCGCGCGCCTGAATGGCGTCCAGAATTTCCGGAGCTGCCTTAAAATCCATGTCCGCTACCCACATGGGCAGCTCATTCTCTTTCACATTCCATTTCAGGGAGTTGGTGTTGCTCCGGTCTACCGGAGTGTCAAAATCATAAATCATAGCACGATTCCTTTCTCATCTCCGGCATACGATCACCGTCTTCGCCGGATCAACCTTATCCTTCTCCAGGATCAACTCACCAATGGACTCAGCGCGGATGCTTCCGCCGGACGGGTTCATCACGCTGTCGATATGGCTGTCGATCTCTGCGTCCACCGTAGAATACTCAAACGCCAGCGTCGTGTTCAGCAGCCTGCAGTTCTTCATCACCAGATTGTCAATGTAGCACATACCCTGCAGGCTCTCGACCGTGCAGTTGATCAGCGTGAGATTTTTTGCGTTCCATCCCAGATATTCCCCGGAAATGAACGAATCATACACCGTCACATTCTCGCTGTTCCAGAAAGAATCCTTTGATAACAGCCGGGAATTCCGAATCTCCACATTCTTCGCACCGTCAAGCGAATAATTGCCGTAGAGAGTAAAATCCCGTACGGCCATATTCTCGCAGTTCATAGCAAAATAATCGCCCTTTGCAGTCACCCGTTCCAGACAAACATCGCAGCAACTCCAGAGCGTCTCGGCCGCGTTCGGGAACGAAACATTCCGCAGGGTAAGATCCGTACAGCGGCGGAAATTCTTCGGCGCCTCGATCGCACAGTCCTCCACGGTCATATGCTCCGTATACCACACTCCGGCCCGGCCCATCTCAAACCAGGTGCTGTTCTTCACTGAAATATTTTTCGCGTACCAGAGCGGATATTTCCACTTGAACATACAGCCGTCCAGCTCAATATTCCGGCTTTCCTTCAGCGGAGATTCTCCATCGTCAAATATCGTATCCGTAATCACCAGATCATGACCCTGAAAGAGCGCCCGCTCCCCGGTCAGGCGTTTCTGATGAATCTTTGTTTTCTCACTCATGCAGCTATCCTCCCAAATGCAGTCTGTGCCAAAATTCGTTTCCGTCTCACACCATCTCAATCAACCTTTTCAGCCAGCTGCCTTTTCAGTTCCACAATCTGTCTTTTCTGTTCCTCTATCTGGCCTTTCTGCTCCTCAATCTGGCCTTTCTCAATCAGCCATTGCAGCCAGTCCGGCAATCAGTCCTTTCTGTTTCGCAGTGGACTCATTCATCACGAAAACACGAGAAGGTTTCCATATTTGCAATTCAGAATACAAAGCTTTATTAAAAACATCTACAAATGGAGCCAGCCACTCTTTTTCTGCATTTTTTACCACAAGTACAAGCCTTATTTCCAAATCTGACAAATCGCTATCCATCATAGTCTTTGAAATTCCTTCATTCGAATAGCGGCTAAACAGAATAGCAGAATACAGATTCAATGAATGTCTCATTTTTAATAAAATATCACTCACATAGTCCTGATATTTCTTAATCTTCTCTTCGGAAGAATTTGTGTTAATCTGCTGAGGACAAGATGTTTTTGCTTCCACAAAATACAGCTTATTTCCTTTTCGCAAAATAAACTCGCAACTTTTAATTCCATTAGGCTTAAGGCTTTTCTGGTACTGCTGACACTTTTCAATTTGAAACACCTGATCATCTTCGTATACGCCAAAATCCATATCCGATTCATGAATCACCACTGACACTACAGCACCTCCTCAATCTCTTCCTCGTATAATCGAATTGATGCATCTATAATGGAGTTATTCGGCATTCCGTCATGTAAGTCACAAATTTGCGTATCTTTGTCTCTATCCAAAGAAATACAAGTTACGTAATCTGAGCGCTTATATGCTATCAGAAATAATTTTTTTATCACGAAATAAGAGTGGCTCGAAATAAAAAATTGAATGTCCATTTCCTGCGCAATTTTATCGATCATATCCAAATACCGGCAAACAGCATCCGGATGAAGAGCAGCTTCAATTTCATCTATAAAAATAATAGAATCATGATTCAAATATCCATTTGCCAAAAGCCTGTCCATAATCGCTATTTTCTTAACACCTTCTGATGCCATTCCTATTGAGAATTTCTGATTTTTCCTGTTTTTGTAATACCATTTTCCAACGCTCTCATCATAGTCTACCTTGCCGTTGATCACATCACTGACAATCTTTCTTGAATTAGCAAAAGCAGAGTAATACTTTCCTATGGAGGGTGCAATCCTTAACGCTTTAGCCAGATCATAATAAGTATCGTCGAATCCAAAAACCTGATCAATTTCTCTGGATTTTAAAATGATTGAAAAAAGAGATAATACTTCTTTTGCAGGTATAAAAATGGAGTTTCCGGTTTTACCAGTATCAGGATAAACAGCCGAACCCACCTTATTGGAAGCGCTCTGGGATAATTGATAATCCGTCATAACTTCTCCCAATTTCAGATCAAACTTCAGGCCTTCAGAAGCCGAACGAGTAACCATATCTCCTAATTTATCCACCTGAAATGTCCATCTTAATTTCTCAGAAAGCACATCAACAAAGGGGGTAATATTGTCCCCTCTCTTATATTCTTCCAATGAACGAATCATAGAATATAAGGATTTGAGCAAACAGGTCTTCCCTGTTCCGTTCTCTCCAATGATCAGGTTAATATTGGAAAACTGACTACACTTAAAATCACCAAGTATACCATAGTTTTTCATACAGGCCGCATCAATTTTATAACTCATAGGTCAACCCCTCCTGATTCCGTCCATCTAATACTCTCATGGACACTTCTCGTATCCTCTTTTGTCAATGACATAGTTCTGATACATGAATTATATTATCTACAAGACTATCACAAACCGAATTGCTCCGCAAGCTTAAAACCAGATGCAACATAGCAGTACACTGAAAACTCTCAATTTAGCATTTCCGTTTTATCTACAAAGTATGGTTCCGCGGTTTCTTTTTTATTCTATCATGCAAAATCACAAATTACAAGGCATCCCATGTCAGAAAAAGCAGCCTTACGGCTGCTTTTTCCGGGTTTCATCTGTTTCTGCTCTATCTCGCCATTGAATATGGATATAGATCCCGATATCCAAAAGGCAACATGACCGCAACAGGATTTCGGGTCTTCTATAAGTCTATTTATAATCCTACAGCACGCTCCTTAAGAACTGCTGTGCCTGCGGAGACTTCGGATTCGAGAAGACCTCCTCCGGCTTTCCTTCTTCGAGGATCTGTCCGTCCGCCATGAAGATGACCTTGTCGGCAACTTCTCTGGCGAAGCCCATCTCATGGGTGACGCAGAGCATGGTCATGCCCTGGTTGGCCAGGTCCTTCATGACGTTCAGCACTTCGCCGACCAGCTCCGGGTCGAGGGCCGATGTCGGCTCGTCAAAGAGCATTACCTTCGGCTCCATGGCAAGCGCCCGCGCGATCGCCACACGCTGCTGCTGTCCGCCGGAAAGCTTAGACGGGTAGACATCCGCCTTGCTGCTTAATCCTACCTTTTCCAGAAGGTCCCGGGCGGTCTTCTCCGCATCCGCTTTGTCACGCTTGCGCACATTGACGGGTGCCAGCATGACATTTTCCAGCACCGTCAGATGCGGGAAGAGGTTGAACTGCTGAAATACCATGCCCATCTCCAGCAGCATATTTGCAAACTTTTCTTTTTCCATCTTGCTGACGGTCGTGTCATTCTCGCGATGGTAAAACAGTTCATCTTCAATATAAATCTTGCCGCTGGTGATCTTTTCCAGCGTGTTCAGAGAACGCAGGAATGTGGATTTTCCGGCTCCGGACGGACCGATGATGACTACCACCTCGCCCGGTTCCACTGTAAGGCTGACATTTTTTAAAACCTTCAGATCTCCGAAATTCTTGCAGACATTTTCTGTACGAATCATTGACATGAGCTTGCTCCCCCTTTATTGATATACTGAGTATTTATTCTCCAGCTTATTGAAAATAAAGGTGAAGAACGCTGTAATGATCAGGTACAGGATCATGGCCGGTATGTACACCAGTGCTGTCGCGGACGAAGACGAAATCGCTCTTGTCACCTTTGTCAGGTCGGTCAGTCCGATGATCGCCACAAGGGAAACGTCCTTGAGTACCATGATGAACTCGTTGCCCACCGGCGGGATCAGTCGCCGTACGGTCTGCGGGATGATGACCAGCCGCATCGTCTGCCCATAGGTAAGCCCCAGTGCTTTTGACGCTTCAAACTGTCCTTTGTCGATGGACTCGATACCCGCGCGGATATTTTCCGCCAGATACGCCGCCGTATTCAGCACGTAGGCGATCAGTGCCGCTACAAAAGCGCTCTGAATCGTCAGCGCCGGGCTGAGCTGCGGCAGACCAAAATAGATAAAGTAAATCTGCATCAGCAGCGGTGTCCCGCGGAAGAAAAAGATGTACGCGCTGCACGGCGCGCTTAATATTTTGTGTTTTGACATCTTGCCCAGAGCAAGAAAGACGGCCAGCACCAGCCCGATGCTGACGGAAATCAGTGTGATAATGATCGTGGTCCTTGCACCCTTTAATAGCTGCGGCATCCACAGTATGATTCGATTTAACATATCCAAACCATCCTTATAATTTGTTATCGTATGATAGATTCTTTTATCCGGCTTCCTCATGAAGCGCCATTCCGATTGATGACAATTCAGAACAACAGACCTCAGCCAACACGGCGGTCAGCTTTTCTGAACTGTCACCTGAATTTAATTCTCATAACACATGGCTTTACGCGCACAGGCGCGGGAATTGCTTTTGCAATACTTCCCGCGCCCGCATGCGTCCGTGCTATAATCACGCGCAATCGTAACTGTTTCATATCGGCACAGTTACACACAACTTTCATCGTTGCGCGATCTTTAACTGTTCAGTGCCATCGAAATAAGGCACTCTTCACGCACACGCGCGGCGTCTTCTTCCGCGCAGTTTTTTCCGCGTATATTGCTTATTCTACGCCGAAGCCCTCTGCAAGGCCTTCGATAACATCCTCGGTACCGAAGTACTTCACAGCCAGTTCAGCCATGGTGCCGTTCTCAAACAGTTCCGCCATGCCCTCGTTGATCATCTCAGCCAGAACATCGTTGCCCTGCTTCATGCAGATAACGATCGGCTCTTTCTCCTCAGACTGCCATACAGTCTTGTAGTCGCTGGCATCATCGCCCAGATAGTAGGAAGCTACTACAGAGTCTGTGCAGACTGCGTCAACACGGCCGGCTTTGATCTCGTCAAATGCATTGATAACCTTCTCATACTGTCTCAGATCGGTATCCAGACCATCTGCAACGTATTCCTGAATCAGATAATCCGCGGTGGTCTCCATCTGTACTGCAACAGACATACCTTCCAGATCCATGATGTCCGCGATCTCAGAGTCGTTCGGAACCACGATCACCGGTGCGTTTGCTACATATGCGGAAGACAGCAGATAAGTATCATTTCTGTCCTCTGTATAAGAAACGCTGGAAATGATGCAGTCATACTTGTCTGTCGTCACACCTGCGAAAATGCCGTCCCAGGCCGTGTCTACAAGCTCAAGCTCCAGACCCAGAACATCCGCCAGAGCGGTAGCTACTTCCACATCAAAGCCGATCGGCGTCGCGCCGTCTTCGTCAAAGTACTCCATCGGCGGGTAGCCGATCTCCATACCTACCATCAGAACGCCCTCTTTCAGGGTGTAATCGGTCACTTCCTCAGCTTCTTCGGATTCCGCTGCTTCGGTTTCTTCTTCAGTCTCCTCAGCTGCTTC
>JAJQIL010000090.1 GCA_021199235.1 Lachnospiraceae bacterium
AGGAGAACATTATGTGCCTGATTTGCGACAGAATACAGATGATTAAGGAAGGGAAAAATCCTTACTTTGTAAAAGAACTGGAAACAGGTTATGTGGTGCTGGGGGATCATCAGCATTTTAAAGGTTATACACTGTTCCTTTGTAAAATGCATGAGACGGAACTGTTTTATCTAGATAAAGAGTTTTCAGCGAAATTTATGCAGGAAATGATTCTGGTCGCAGAAGCTGTAAAAAATGCTTTCTATGTCGAGAAAATCAACTATGAGTGCTTGGGGAACGGAGATACGCATTTGCACTGGCATCTCTATCCAAGAGTATCTGGAGATATTGAGACATACGGAAACGGCGGCAAGGGACCGGTGTGGTGGTACCCGATGGAGAAAATGTATGATGACAGCAACAGGCCAACGGATGAAGAGCTTGAACGAATGAAGTTAGCACTGCTTCGGGAACTGAATTGCTTATTAGCTAAAACTCGCGTCAGTGGTGCGAGTTTTGGGAAGGATAGTTTATGATTCGAGAAGTGAAAGAAAGAGAAAACTTGAAAATGAGATGGATGAGATGGAAGTAATATATGGTTCGGGAAAAGATATAGATATGTGGATGAAACTGGTAGTAGATGTAAGGAAAAATTTTCCGGGGCTGGAAACAGAAGCGGGTTTACAGGACCATAAAAGAACAGTTTTGAGATTTATGGATAAAAAGCAGGCAATATGTATCAAAGAAGAAAATATCATTATAGGAGTTATGCTGTTTTCAAGAGTGCATAATATGATCTGTTGTCTGGCAGTATCACCACAGCATAGAAGAAAAGGAGTCGCCTCAAGACTTTTAGATACCGCATTGCATGAGTTGGACAGAGAAAGAAACATTACTGTATCAACTTTTCGTGAAGGAGATATGAAAGGATTGGCACCGAGAGCATTGTATAAAAAATAAGGATTTGTTGAGGGCGAGTTAACGACTGAATTTGATTATCCTAATCAGATTTTTGTACTGAAGCCAGAACCGCAATAGTCGCAATCAAACCCCTGGGCGATGAACATAGTGCATGAAGCAGGAAAAGTTTGAATTAACGATTACGGCCGATAGCGTGACATCGACAGATAAACGTTTTACAATGAGCAACCTGTTTTTGGGAGATAATTATAAGCCGCTCGAAACCTATTTCAAACGGGCAGATGGAAAGATCATTAAACGTTCTTACAGCAAAGGCGAAAGAAGAAATTCTAACCAGACCATGCCGCGCATTGCCTGCCAGATATTTGAAAAACAAATTTCCGGGTTATCTGTTGAAGAAAAAGAAGCGTTTCCTATATGTAAATATAATGCAGACAGCGATATGATCTGTGGTATCTATTCGAGTGTGGATGAGTTCAAGAAACATCGAAATACGATTGAGTATTTAACGTATGCTTATGATAATGGACGGACGTTTGTCATATACAGCTGGAACATTTTCTCAACGATTATTTTCGTACAAGAATGTCTAAAGAGATTCGGTGAGCCTGGAGATCAGTTTGTCCTTATTTATCGGGAAAAGGAAGAAGTAGAGGCTGTACAGGAAGAAACAGAGAAGGCTGTACAGGAAGAACTGGTTCAGCAGTTTAAAGGTTACAGGAATCCGTATTCCTCCATGCTGATTGAATCGAAAAATATTATTTTCCGTGGGGCTCCTGGAACCGGGAAGTCGTATCTTGCTAAAGAGATAGCTGCAGACATTATCAGTGATGGGTATTTTGATGATTTTACGTTGTTATCTGATGAACAGAAAAAACAGGTGGAATTTGTTCAATTCCATCCCAGTTATGACTATACAGATTTTGTAGAAGGTCTGCGTCCAAAGATCAATGAGGACGGCTCCATGGGATTTGAGCTACAGGATGGCGTGTTTACGAGATTCGTTTCAATGGCAAGAAAAAATTATGAGGATTCACAGAAATCCAGGGAGGAAATTGCAAAAGAAGTGTCTGCCAAGACAATGATTGAAGATTATCTTGATAATCTTGATCTGGACAGCAATGAGGCAGTATTGCAAACCCTGAGTGGACGCATATTCTATATTACGAGCTATGATGAGCGACATATAAATATTTCCATTCCGGATAACGCAACTGTGAACAAGCTTTCAGTTAGCAGAGAAAATATCCGGAAGATGATTGAATCCGGAAAGAAATTCAATAAAGTAAAGGAATTGACGGAATTTTTCGGCAAGAAATTCGGAACACAAGGCTATTCCTATGAGCTTCCTGTTTTTCATGCGATTCAGGCAAAAAAATCGCGGAAATCTGGTTCTGTCGCTGATTCAGTAGAATTAAAAAAATATATTTTTATCATTGACGAGATCAACAGAGGTGAGATTTCTAAAATTTTCGGGGAATTATTCTTTGCGATAGACCCAGGTTACCGTGGCCGTGCCGGCGAGGTATCTACACAGTATTCTAATCTGCACGAAGATCCGGATGAAAAATTTTATATACCGGAGAATGTTTATATCATCGGGACTATGAATGATATCGACAGATCGGTGGACAGCTTTGATTTTGCCATGCGCCGCCGTTTCCGTTTTGTCGAGCTGCGTGCAGACGAACATATGGAGATGCTGGCTTCTCTTGATAATGAAGAGCTGGAAGCAGAAGCAATCCGCCGGATGAGCGCATTGAATCGGGAAATTATGAATGTGGAAGAACTGAATGAGAACTATCAGATCGGCGCAGCTTATTTTTTGAAGCTAAAAACGCTTGACTTTGATCAGCTGTGGACTGATTATCTTCAGCCGCTTTTGCAGGAATATATTCAGGGAATGTATGACGAGAAAGGAATCATGGATAGATTTGTAAAGGCGTACGGTTATAAGAAGCCGGATGAGGGTATTGCTGATGAAGCAGTTCAGAATTAGAGATAATACACAGACACGGAAAGAAGAGTTTGCTGTTATTTCCAGATTGACTGGAAAGGTTGCGGACAAAACATTGGAACAGCTTGAACAGGAAGGAATTTTTGCTTTTCCTGAAGTGGTGGATGATGCGGAAGACCTGACCAAAGATCAACTGGTTCTCCAGAGCGTGAATGATAGCTATCGCTCCGGGAATATTATGGGGTTTCTCGGATGCGGCGATGAGCGGCTGGTTATCGAATCCCGTTTTAGCAGCGGGAACAGTGATTATTTTTTTCAATATCTGCTTGATCAGGTAATGGATTTTCCGAGTATGCTTAATCTCGAGACAAATGCTGATCAGGATCATCGGCTTTTCAGTCTTTTGCTGTTTCTGTTTCCTCATTATCTTCAGGAGGCGATGCGGAAAGGAATTTTCAAAACCTATATCCGAAAAAGCTATAACAACAGTAATGTAAAAGGCACCATAGACATAGCAAGGCATATTGCGAAGAATACGCCATTCACCGGTAACGTAGCCTATAGCCAGAGAGAATATTCTTATGATAATTCGCTGATGGAACTGATTCGCCACACGATAGAATTTATCAAAAGAAAGCCATATGGCAATCGCATTCTTTCCGGAATAAAAGATGAGGTGAAGCTTGTTATAAGTGCCACGCCGCAATATGAACCTTATGACAAGATAAAGGTGGTCACAGAAAACAAGCATAATGTAATCAGGCACGCCTATTACCGGGAGTACCGCGCCTTGCAGAATCTGTGCATCTTGATCCTGCAGCATGAGAAACACCAGATTGGCATGGGATCTCGCCGGATATATGGTATCCTTTTTGATGGAGCCTGGCTATGGGAAGAGTATATGAACCTTCTTATCGAAGACATATTTTATCATCCGAGAAATAAGGCAGGCCAGGGCGCTCAGTGGCTGTTTTACGGAAGGGCCGGACTTATATACCCGGACTTTATCAGCTGTAATAAAGATAATCGCATCATTGCGGATGCTAAGTACAAGCCGATCAATAATATCGGGAACAAAGATTATCTGCAGCTGCTTGCTTACCTGTTTCGTTTTGGCTCGAAGAAAGGGTACTATCTTTATCCGGACGCAGAACTGACGGACGACAGGTGCTACTGGATGAGCATAGGCACCAGCTATGAAACGAAAGAGGAACAAAAGTCAGATGTTTGTGTTATCAAGCATGGCTTGAAGATCCCGAGAGATGCAGATAATTACGATGATTTTGTCAAAATGATGGAGACGAGCGAGCAGGAGTTTATGATGGAATTTCAATAGTCTCGAACGCGCAGGCGTTGCGTTTGCTAATATTGGGCCGGATGATTTGGCTTCAGCAGGCTCCAGAGATGAAAGCATGAGCAGTATATATCCATCGGGCTGGAAACAGAATCAATATGAGGGCATTGTGAATACCACCCAGTTATATAATCGATGCCACCTGATTGCACACCAATTATGTGGGAATACGGGAACCTATATTTCTCTGATGAGCGGGATAAATGCCGTCGCCAGTGATGCCCGTGCTTTGGACGAGGACGATACTAATCAGGGCAGATACTATATGGCGCTGAAAGATTGTGAATATGATTATCTGGAACAGCTGACGCTGTATGTGCCGATTCTTTTGAGTAATGAAGATTTCTTTAGTTCGGTGTTTCAGTGACGTTAGAAACAATTAAACTTGTTTGGGGAAGGAGAACATTCTTTCATGCCGGATAAAATCATAATACGAGGTGCACGGGTTCACAATCTGAAGGACGTGGATGTTGATGTGCCGCTTGGAAAAATAGTCGGGATCTGCGGCGTTTCCGGATCAGGGAAATCGTCTCTTGCTCTTGGTGTGTTGTATGCGGAAGGTTCGCGGAGATATCTGGAATCCCTGTCAACGTATACACGCAGACGTATGACATTTGCGTCGAAAGCGGATGTTGATGAGGTGCTGTATGTACCGGCGGCTCTTGCACTGAGACAGAGACCGGCCGTTCCGGGAATACGCAGTACATTCGGTACAGGCACAGAGCTTTTGAACAGCCTTCGGCTGATGTTTTCACGTCTGGCGAGCCATCGGTGCCCGAACGGGCATTACGTTCCGCCTTCTCTGGCTGTTGCAGCGGGGCAGGAACTCATCTGCCCGAAATGCGGGGAGCATTTTTTTGCCCCTTCGGCGGAAGAACTTGCATTTAATTCACAGGGTGCCTGCAAATGCTGTGACGGTACGGGTACCGTCCGGATTGTGGATGAATCCACCATTGTCCCGGATGATACGCTTTCCATAGATGAAGGTGCTGTACTTCCGTGGCAGACCCTCATGTGGTCAATCATGAAAGATGTTGCACGGGAAATGGGAGTTCGCACGGACATGCCGTTTCGGGATTTAACTGAGAAAGAAAAGGATATTGTATTCCACGGGCCGGCCAAAAAGCATCATCTCATTTACCAGAACAAGACGAACGGTGCCGCAGGAGAGATGGATTTTACGTACTTTAACGCAATCTATACCGTAGAAAATGCACTTTCCAAGGTAAAGGATTATGATCATTATGATGACTTTGATGGGTATGAGGATGCGGAAGTGTATTGGGAAGATGCACAGTGAGAATAGAACATTTGTATAACAGTAAATCAAGAACCGAGGTGTAGCATTGATGCTTGTAAGAGAAATATCTATGGATGATGTTCCGGTTATCGGAAATATATATGTAGAGGCTTTTGAACATCAACCAGAAGCATTAAAATTTTACAGAATGGTGCCATATGTTCAATTTTGCAAGGACGCTGGTTATGCGTTTGTGGCTGAAGAATCTGGAAAAATCGACGGATTTATATTAGGTTATGAACGTCCAGATATATTTAACGGAAGGATTGCATTTATAGAATTATTGGCAGTTCGGCCAGATGCTCAAAAGCAAGGTTATGCCAGAAAGCTGATTGAATGTTTTGCGGAGACCGCACGGGCGAAAGGCATTAGAGAGATTTCTGTGGCAACGGCATGTTATATGGATGCGTATTCGATTTACCGGCATTTGGGGTTTATGGATTGCAAAAATGATATGAGAACGCTTTTTAAAATGATTTAAACTATGCAAGGGTAAAAAACGAAAAATGATAACCGAAAGGCTGGGAAAGCTCTCTAATTTGAGGAGGGAATACAGACGTGATAAATAATGAGAAAAATATGAAACGCTTAAAAGAAGGCAATGGGCGTTACCTACATAGTAAAAACGAGATTGGAGATATTTCTGAAAGAATCCGGCTTGATACTGCAAAAAACGGGCAGCATCCTTTTGCCATCATCATTTCATGTTCAGATTCGCGTGTGATACCGGAAGCAATTTTCTCCTGCGGGATTGGAGAACTGTTTGTTATCCGGACGGCAGGAAATGTGGTGGATGACAGCACCCTTGGAAGTGTTGAATATGCTGTAGAACACCTCGGTTGTACATTAGTAGTAGTTCTTGGACATACCTGTTGTGGCGCTGTCGGGGCGGCGATTGCCGGAAATGTCGGCGGATATGTAAAGAGTATTACAGATAAAATCGCAGCAGCCATACATTCAGAAGCAGATCCCTGTATAGCAAGTATCTTGAACATCAGAAACACGGTATCATGCATACGAACTGCTTTTGATGAAAACGAAGAAATGGCAAAAGCAGAGATTGTTGGGGCTCTTTACGATCTGGAAAGCGGGAAAGTGACTTTCCTGGAAGAATAAACTGACGGGAGACAGAATGGATGGATAAAAACGATGATTTGAAACAGTCCGAACCGGTTAAAATACTCTATCATTATACCGATTTTGGCGCATTGGATGGAATCCTGAGCAATGCAGAGCTACGCCTGAATAATGTCCTGAACATGAACGATGCGTCGGAAATGACATTTTTCATGAGCAGCCTTTGAAAGCGGTCACAGATTGCTTTCAAAATGATGGTGATCTGATCCGGGCAATAGGACCGGAATCTACGCAGTCCATTCCGATTCTGCAGGATTATCTGCGGGATATGGGCTATGGAAAACTGGCGGAGAGAATCACGCACTCGGCCTGCCCACTGCGGCAGAAATTGTAGATATGGAAAGAAAATGGCCAGAAGTTTGTTTGCCTGAAGGGAATAACATTTCCCCATACATATTTGAACGCTATACTTTAAATGAGAGAAAGAAACAATTATGAGTATAATCATACGTTTACTTTAGCGGTGTCGTTTTGGGAAACAAAATTATAGATGCGTTCCCAAAAACGTGTTCAGATTTGCCGGATGGTCGTATGTGATTTTTAAAATGGATGATTGAAATGGATGAAAAGAAAAAACGGCGCACAATCAAGCCGGGTGATGAACTTGGCAATGCCGTGTTCCTAGAAAGAAAAATAATAAATGAAGAAGCTGTATCTCATGGGTGGCTGTGTCGTTGCAAGCTGTGTGGTTCTGAATTTTATTCATATACTGCTCAATATAATGTTGCAATGGATGGTTGCCCCCAATGCCGCAAATCAGTTTATAATGAGCGTATCAAACAAGACATGATTGCCAGGTGGTCTGAACATATAGGTGAGCGACATGGCGAATTAGTAATTAATGGTATTCATCTCGAACGTTACAAAGAGCATAATATAGCTGTGGCGGAATGCCATTGTGATTGTGGGAAAGATACCAACATTCCAATCGTGCGAATTTTACAGGGCATAGCAACTACCTGCGGGCACAACACTGATAAAAACTTAGGGATCGGTCATAAAATGGTCAAAGAAGCAGCTGTCGATGGAACTTGCGTTCTTGCTATAATGCCAGACAGGCAGGTAAACAAAAATAGCACTACCGGACACAAAGGAATTTCGCAAATGAAGAACGGCCGCTATAGGGTATATATTAATTTTCGCAGAAAACAATATCACCTTGGCACATACAAAGATATTGATAAAGCGATTGAAGCTCGCAAGGCCGCTGAAAAAGAAATATATGGCTCGTTCCTGAACTGGTATGCAAGAGAACATCCTGAACAATGGGAAAAGATGCAAAAGAGAAAACAATAAGCAAAGCTAAAACTCTGGTTTTATATGGTAAACCAATATATAATCTTCATCTTGCATAGTGCCTGCTTGCGCATGAGCTTCATATACTTTTAATTCGCTTGGCAAATTGGTTAATTTGCGCATGGCCTGCTTGAACTCACTGTCTTCACGACCGGTTTGCACGGCATGTAATTTGTCCATAAGATGCTGGGAGTGCGTGTTGTCTGAACGCACTTTTGCGATGAAATAGTCGGCGCATCTGACGGTTTGGTATGTGTGCATAAGCAGAGTCAATGCCTGGTAACCGATTCCTTTGCATTGAAATTCTTTTGGCAGGTTAATGCCGATTTCTGGAGTTGGGTATCTATGTATCGTAAATTGCAAAATCCATTGTAAGTGTTTGTTGCTTTTTCAATGATGCAGAATATCCATTCACTATCTTCCGGTGTTGATTTCCAGACATACTCCGCGAAACCGTCCATCTCATATGCTCTTGGAATGTTGCTGTTTTGTATCTGGGTTCTCATGAAATCGTCTTTGTCTGAATCCTGCAGGAAGCGGAGAGCATATTGTTCGTTTTCCGCAAAAACAGTTCCGGCATAATCGCCTTTATAGCTCATAATATATTTCGTCCTTTCTTTTATGTAAGCAGGTGATATTCGGTTTGACCCTGTAACGAAGAAAAATTGCGAGTCAGCTGGCTGGGGAAAGTCTTAACCCTGCAATCATGTCTCCGATAGAGAACGACAGATGCTCTGGACGGGATAAGTAATACTCGTTGATCTCATAATCCGGTGTCTGGCGCAGTTTGGCAAAGAGGAGAGCAGTATTATATGCGTCCACCCATCCGTCATGAGCCCCGTCCTTGTATGAAATATTGGAGAGATTCAATGCTTCCGCCAGGCTGTAGGCGCGCTCTGCGGATAGTTTGGCAGTGAACATGGCCTGACAGTCAATCCATGGTTCTTCGAAGTGCTCAATGCCATCGAAAAAAATGGACTTACCGGTAATCTCGTGACGGATCTGTGTGTGATCGCTGTCGCTCCATTCTACGAACCGGGTATCCTGTGGGAGCCAGTCGGAAAATAGCTTCAGGGCATCTTTCATAAAAGGCGCGCCCTTCACTTTCTGATCGGAAATCCGCGTCATTTTCTCTATGAAAGGATCGATTATGCCAAACTGCGGACAGACATAGGTCGAAAATGAGTCGGTTATCTCATAAGAGTCGTTCAGCAATACGGCCCCGATCTGTATGGTTTCCTGGGACCAGTGGTATTCGCTTGTTTGTAATCTTTTTGGTATCCTGCACATTTCCAGGTCAACGACTGCGTACTGACACATAGAATATACTCCTTTGTTTGCTATGACAATATCATTTAAAATGTTTTTTATATATTTTCTATATTAAAAATTAGCAAAAATAGAGTCCCAAAAGCAGGACTTGATTACAGAACAGAAGTTCGGCATTTTTGAAATAAAAATGGCTGCAGGAGTATCTAAAAACAATAGTTGTATTATACGTCTGATTGTGTTATTTTGCATTTGACCAATGGTTTAATCAATGGGTTTTATGAAGAACGATTGCAGACGAAACCAGAAGACAGGATCTGAAAAGGTGGATGACGATGAGTAAAATGAGAATCCTGATGCTGGGAAACAGCTACATATTTACAAATGATATGCCAAAGACGCTGGCAGAGCTTACCGGAGCGGAAGTTGTGCATCATACGCGCGGTGGGGCAAGGCTTTCAGAACAGTTGAATCCCAAAACGGAGATGGGAGCAAGGACTTTGAAAGCGCTTGCGGAAGAACATTGGGATTATGTGGTGCTGCAGGAGATGAGCAATGCACCTGTGATGACGAGGAAAAAATTTCTGGCAACGGCGGCTGCGCTTTGTGATAAAATACATGCGGTTGGTGCTACCCCGGTTTTTTACATTACATGGGCATACCAGAAGGGCGGCTTACAACTGGAAAAGTCAGGACTGGATTATGATGAAATGTACCATGGCCTGCAGGACGCATACCGGATGGCGGCATCAAATGGCAATGCCCTGATTGCTGATGTGGGAACTGTCTTTTATGAGAGAAGCCCGGAGGAAAATCTGTATGCGGACGATGGAAGCCATCCGAATGAGGCAGGGTCAAGACTGGCTGCAGAAACAATAGCGTCTGTTATTCTGGCTGATTCCAAATGAGGCAATCTTTTATGATTGGAAGCAGTCCGTCCATAAAGCCCGGAACCGGGATGAGAGTGGAATATGCCAGATGATGAAACAGGATTCAAATGTTGACGGATACAGGGAGGGATTTCTTTGATAGAAAAGGACTATCACTATCTGTCGTCTGACAGAAAGACAAAGATACATTTCCATGAATGGCTGCCGGAGGGCCATCCAAAAGCAGTGGTTCAGGTATCCCATGGGATCACGGAGCATATCGGCCGGTATGGTAAACTGGCGTCTGCTCTGGTGGAAAAAGGCTATGCTGTGGCCGGGAATGACCATGCGGGGCATGGAGAATCTGAAAAGCCGGATCGGTACAGGTGGGAGTATCTTTTGAAGGATACGCATCGTCTGCAGGAGTATTTAAAGCAGCAGTACCCAACGGTGCCATTTTACAGCATCGGTTTTTCTCTTGGCTCTTTTGTGGTACGGGACCTGCTCGCACATTATCCTGACAGCACAGATGCAGCGATACTGATCGGAACCGGTTTCCAGAGTGCATCGCAGCTTTCGTTTGCCAAAGCAATCGCCGGCCTGGAAGCAAAGCGGGTCGGAGATGGCAACCGAAGTAAACTCATACAGGCCCTGTCTTTTGGCACATACAACCGTTATTTTAAACCGAATAAGACAGAATTTGACTGGCTCTGTGAAAGTGAGGAGGGGAGAAACGATTATATACAGGATGATGCCTGTGGGGAATTTATGCCTGCAGGATTGTTCAGGGAACTTCTGTGCGGGATGCTGGCTACGGGCAGCAAGGAAAGTATAGAGAAAATTCCGAAGAATCTGCCTGTGCTTTTACTTTCCGGAAATGACGACCCGGTCGGAGAGATGGGGAAAGGCGTAGAACGTCTGATGAATGCATATAAAGAAGCGCAGATCAATGATGTTTCTGTAAATTTCTACCCGGGACGCCATGATATCCTGCATGAGGCATGTCAGGACCATGTCATTGGGGATATCGTTGAATGGCTGGACGGGCTGTACTGGCAGGAATATCTGTAAAAAAACAGAAAAATTCAGATCGGGGAGGTGAACCGCTTGTCAGAACGTTCTTATATCGCCATCGACTTAAAATCCTTTTATGCTTCAGTGGAATGCGCGGAGCGCGGTCTGGACCCGCTGACTACGAATCTGGTGGTAGCGGACCTAAGCCGTACAGAGAAAACGATCTGCCTTGCAGTTTCACCTTCTTTGAAATCCTATGCGATTCCCGGCCGGGCAAGATTATTTGAGGTCGTCCAGCGTGTGAAGGAAGTTAATAATGAACGGCAACGCCGTGCGCCGGGGCGGAGCTTTACCGGTTCCTCCTGTG
>JAJQIL010000015.1 GCA_021199235.1 Lachnospiraceae bacterium
TTTCCGGGAACCCAAGATGCATCTTTCAGTAGGGGTTCTGAATAATTACGAAATATGTAACTGTGTGGATATTGAAAAGTTATGGATTTTCCGGCCTTGGGTGTTGATGCTCAGGGCCTTTTTTTCTCCACATCTGATACGTCAGGCCTGATAAGATGATGCGGCTAATTACGATGCAAATGGTAATTGGCCGAAAAAAGGGACGCCATGTATAAAAAAGGCAATTAGACAATATTGCAGCGCTGCCGATAGAATATATTTAAAAATGGCTGATTGCGAAAAGATGGAAAAGGCGTTATAGTAAGAATAATATAATGTATGAAGGAGACAGGCAGAAAAATGGCAGAGCAGGAAAACAGGAAAGATCTGATCAGCGTTTTGTGGAGTGGGGCAGATATTCTCTGTTCAAAAATGGACGCAAATGAGTACAAAGACTATTTGCTGGGAATTGTGTTTTACAAATATCTGTCAGACTCATTTCTGATAAAGGTATACGACCTGATTTATGATGAAAAACCGGAATCTTTAAAAAACGCATTAGATGCATACCGGGAAGCACTGAGTGAGGAAAGCGCGGACGAGCTGATGGAGGAGATCAAATCCTCGTGCCATTATGTGATCGAGCCGGATCTTACTTATACCTGTTTCGCCGATGCTGCCAGAAACAACTCCTTCAACAGAGAACAGCTGCAGAAAGCGTTTAACAATATCGAACAGAGCGATCCCCTTTTCGCGGATCTTTTTACTGATATCGATCTGTACTCCAATCGCTTTGGAACCGGAGACCAGAAACAGAGCGACACGATCTCCAGCCTGATAAAAGAGATTGATAAAGCGGATTTGCTGAACTCAGATGCGGATGTCCTTGGTAACGCGTATGAATATCTGATCGGGCAGTTTGCTTCTGAGACCGGAAAGAAAGCAGGAGAATTCTACACTCCGCAGGCAGTCTCCAAAATTTTCACCAGAATCGCGATTGCCGGTCAGGAGGGCAAAAAGGGCCTGTCTGTATACGATCCCTGTATGGGTTCCGGGTCCCTGCTCCTGAACGCTCGGAGGTATGCCGCGGATCCGAGAAATATCAAATATTATGGTCAGGAGCTTATGACCTCCACCTACAATCTCGCGCGGATGAATATGTTCCTGCACGGGATAGCACCGGAGAATCAAAAGCTTCGCAATGGCGATACGCTGGATGCCGACTGGCCCAACGGAGAAGAGACTGAGTTTGATATGTGTTTGATGAATCCGCCATACTCTGCGCACTGGAGCGCCGCGGCCGGATTCCTGCAGGACGAGCGGTTTGGCGATTATGGTGTACTCGCTCCAAAATCAAAAGCGGATTATGCGTTTTTGCTCCATGGACTTTACCATCTGAAAAACAGCGGGACGATGGCAATCGTTCTTCCGCATGGCGTGCTGTTCCGCGGAGCGGCGGAAGGGAAAATTCGAGAAAAGCTTCTTCGCTCCGGTAATATTTATGCAGTGATTGGACTGCCTGCGAATCTGTTTTACAACACATCCATTCCGACCTGCATTATCGTACTGAAAAAACACCGGGATGGCCGGGATGTTTTGTTTATCGACGCATCCAAGAAGTTTGACAAGGGCAAAAAGCAGAATATGATGACGGATGAGCACATCGACGCCGTCATTGACCTCTATACACGAAGAAAAACCGTGGAAAGGGAGGCGTACCTTGCCAGCTTTGAGGACCTGGAAAAAAATGATTTTAACCTCAATATCCCCCGCTATGTGGACAGCTATGAAGAAGAAGAGGAAATCAATCTGGACGATTTGCTCGCCGAGATGCGCCAGACGGACTCCGAACTTGAGACGGTGCAGAAAGAGTTCACCGCACAGCTTCGTGAACTGACCTGTGAAGACGAAAAGCTGATGGCATCCCTGAAGGCGTATATGGAGATGCTGGAGGGGTGACTTGTGTCGATTCGAAATCCGAAAAACACAAAATAAAAATGCCGAAAAACGTAAATCAGCGTAAAACAACGGTTTCCGTTGGCTGCACGACAGGCAATGGAATGAAAATAATTCCGGCAGGATGTTTAAAAGACCAGGTATTTATAAAAAACAACAAAAAAGCAGAACTGAACGGAGCAAGTGACGGAGTTAATGGTGGAAGCTCTGTTACAATAAAGTTAGATGAAGAACGGCTGTACAAGTTGATTGTTTTTTGCAAGGATGAACGTGCCAGAACTGAGATGATGGGGGACGGATTATATGAGTAAACCCAAAATAAGATTTGAGGGATTCACGGAGGATTGGGAACAGCGTAAGTTGATTGATGTTTGTGATTATGTGGATTATAGAGGCAAAACTCCGACAAAGGTAGATGACGGAATATTTCTTGTTACAGCCAAAAATGTGAAAGATGGTTATATTGATTATGAATCGTCAAAAGAATATATTTCGGAGAAAGATTATGAAGAAGTAATGCATCGTGGGTTGCCTCAAGTAGGAGATGTTCTTATTACAACAGAAGCTCCTTGTGGAAATGTAGCCCAAGTAAACAGGGAAGATATTGCACTTGCACAGAGAGTTATTAAGTACCGAGGTAAATCACGGGTTATAGATAATACATATTTAAAACATTATATGCTTGCACCAAAATTCCAAGGTATTCTCAGTGCAAAAAGTTCTGGCGGAACAGTAAAAGGAATAAAAGGAAGCATACTGCATCAGCAGTATGTAGAGCTACCGTCATATGCTGAACAATTAATAATTGGTCAATATATGGAACAACTAAGTAACCTCATCACTCTTCACCAGCGGAAGTGTGTTGAAGCAAAAAAATTAAAAAAATTTATGCTGCAAAAAATGTTTCCGAAAAATGGAGAAAAAAATCCAGAAATTCGTATTAAGGGGTTTACGGACGATTGGGAACAGCGTAAGTTGGGAACAGTTGCTACTTTCAGCAAGGGAAGTGGGTATTCTAAAGGTGATCTACAAGATGAAGGGACTCCTATTATTTTGTATGGTCGTCTATATACGAAATACGAAACAAGTATTAAGGATGTTGATACATTTGTATGTGAAAAGAGTAATTCTGTTTATAGCGAAGGTGGAGAGGTAATTGTACCTGCATCTGGAGAAACAGCGGAAGACATTGCAAGAGCTGCAACCGTTGAAAATAAAGGGATTTTGTTAGGCGGAGACCTTAATGTAATTACACCGAACAAAAGTATTGACTCAGCGTTTTTAGCACTCTCAATTTCAAACGGTGCAGCTCATAATGAACTTGCCAGCAAGGCTCAAGGGAAGTCCATTGTTCATATTCATAATGCTGAAATTCAAGCATTGATAATTGCGTTTCCAAGCAGATGGGAGCAAGGACGAATAAGTGGGTATTTTGCAAAGCTCGACCACCTCATCACTCTTCACCAGCGTAAGTGCGATGAATTGCAGAGATTGAAGAAGTTTATGCTTCAAAATATGTTTGTTTAGGAACGTATGTGAATTTTTAATAGTATAAAAAATTATATTCCATCGTTCGGAGTTTAGTTTGATGAAATTTCTTTTCTGAAAGGCTTACGATGTGAATTATCAGAAGCCGGTACAGAAGTGGTTATTTTAAGAAGGGATAAGAGATTATGTTAAATGTTTATTTAGGAGAGATGGAAGAAGCCGTTTATCATCCTCCTGTATATTTTGACAATCAATATGAAGATGAATGGCTTCTGGATGACTTATCACGTAAGATGATCGCGGATGTAGATAAATCAGAAGTGGTAGGCCCTCACTTGATAGAAAGTTCTGTGCTAGGTCCAATTTCTCCGGCAAGTTTGTCGGGGGGAGTTAAAACGTTGATATTAATGGCTTTTGATGATTCGCATATTTTTAATGCTTCCGCCTGCGGAGATAATTGTGCAAAGTGGATTTTAAAAATAGCGGATAATAAAGAGCTGACAATTAACTTACTTCATTTAATGGATTTTGGAGACGAGGCGTTTGAGATAACAATTCTTAATGATGGAAAGACCGTTCATAACATGCGGGAATTTGCGGAAGAAGCGATTAATTATGTTTAGGAGAATACGATGAAAGGGAAACATAAAGTTGTTATTTCGAATAACAGATTGCATTATGAATTTGAAATTAAACGAAACATTACAATCATACAGGGAGATAGTGCAACTGGAAAAACAACGTTGATAAATATGATCCGTCAGGAAAATGAACTGGGTTCATCAAGCGGCGTAAACATTTCCTGCGATGTTCCATGCGTGGTAGTTGAGGGAAGAAACTGGAAAGTCTTTTTACAAACAATTTCAAATTCAATCGTGTTTATTGATGAGGGAAGCGCATTTATTAAAACAGAGGAATTTGCAGGCGTAATCAGAAATTCAGGTAATTATTATGTCCTTATTACCAGAGAAAACCTGTATAACCTGCCGTATAGTGTAGAAGAAATTTATGGGATTCATTCTTCAGGCAAATATCATGATACCAGAAAAGTATATCAGCAAATGTATCAGATTTATTCTCCTGCAGAGAAGCTGCCGATAAAGCCTGAAACCGTGTTGGTTGAAGATTCAAATTCCGGATTTGATTTTTTTAATGCTGTATGCAAACAAAAAGGTAAAGACTGTATATCTGCAGGGGGAAAATCTAATATTAAAAGAATACTGGCGGAGATGCAAGGCAAACAAGTATGTGTTATCGCAGATGGAGCAGCTATTGGAGCCGAAATGAGAGATCTGTTTATACTGGCATCAAAGAATCTTTCTATCAATCTGTATTTGCCGGAATCTTTTGAGTGGCTGATTTTGAATTCGAATGTGATTGCAGATAGCGAAATACGTCAGATTCTGGATCATGCAGAAGACTATGTGGAGAGCAATCAGTTTTTCAGCTGGGAACGTTATTTTACAAAATTGCTGGTAGATAAAACGCAAAATTCGTATTTGAAGTATCAGAAAACAAAATTGAATGAGAATTATTTAAGAGATAAGATAAAAGATCAAATCACCCAGAACATAAAGGGTGTTGATTTTGAAATTTGATGAATTACATCGTAAGTGTAATTGTAAAGTGGGATTAATCAAAAAAAACTTGGAAACAGCGTAAGTTGGGAACAATGGTTGAAGAACTGACGGAGTATGCAACGTTTGATTCTGGATTACCTCTTTTGACATCATCCAGAAGTGGTCTTATGTTTCAAAATGAATACCGAGATAAAAAATCTACGGATAGCGGTGAAACATTGTTTAGTGTGGTCCCACTTGGAGCATGCACATACCGTCATATGAGCGATGATAATATTTTTCATTTGAATGTAAATACATTAGAAAAAGGCCTTGTAAGTCGTGAATATCCTGTGTTTTCAGCAACGGTAGATAATGATCTGGATTTCTTAGTGCAGTATGTGAATTCTAGCCTGAAATTCCGAGCATTCTGTACAGAACAGAAAAAGGGCGGAACACGTACGAGACTATACTTCAAGGTACTCAGCGAGTTTGAAATGGCAGCTCCATCGAAAACTGAACAACAAGACATTGCAGAATACTTTAAAACCCTCGACCACCTCATCACTCTTCACCAGCGTAAGTGCGATATGCTGTTTTGATTATTTAAATTCACTTGAGAAAAGCGTAAGTATGGTGATCCTGCAGATTATTAGAAGGGTTTTTCGGGAGAACCATTATTAGAAAAACGGGTTGATCAGCCGGCGGAATCCTGTTTCTATCAGTGTAAGCGTTCTCTAAAACGATTGGAGGTAGCTTATGCTAAATGATATGAATAAAGAAACATTATTTTATGAGTACTATAAGCAATGGATAGAGGTCTACAAACACGGCGCAATCAGAGAAGCGACGATGTCCAAGTATCTGATGACTCAGAAATGGGTGGAAAAGCTTGCTCCGACGTTGAAAATTTCTGAGTTGACGCGAATTGCGTATCAGCAACTGTTGAATGATTATGCAAAAGAGCATGAACGGCAGACCACGCTTGATTTTCATCATCAGTTAAAGGGGGCAATTCTGGATGCGGTGGATGAAAATCTGATTTCAAGAGACCCGACCAGAAAGGCGATTATTAAAGGAAAGACGCCAAAAGCCAAGAAGATTAAATATTTGAATCAGTTTGAACTTCATATTCTGCTTGCAAATTTGGATATCGGCGAGGAAGTGAACTGGGACTGGTTTATTCTTCTGGTAGCGAAAACAGGTATGCGCTTTTCTGAAGCGCTTGCGATCACTCCCGGAGATTTTGATTTTGCAAGGCAGACGCTTTCCATCAGTAAAACATGGGATTACAAGGGCGATGGAGGGTTTCTTCCGACCAAGAATAAGTCTTCTGTCAGAAAGATTCAGATTGACTGGCAGATCGTGGTCAAGTTCTCTGAACTCATAAAGAGTATGCCGGAAGATAAACCAATTTTTGTGGGAGAGACGAAGATTTATAATTCAACGGTAAATGATGTCCTGATGAGGCACTGTAAATCCTGTGGGATTTCTGAAATATCGATTCATGGGCTTCACCACACACATGCGTCTCTTCTTTTTTTTGCCGGAGTTTCGATCGCGAGTGTGGCACGAAGACTGGGCCACGCAAGTATGACGACAACCCAGAAGACGTACCTGCACATTATTCGGGAATTAGAGAATAAAGACGTGGATCTTGTCATGAGAACATTATCGGGACTGTAGAGAACGGCCGATAAACTGGAGATAAACAGAAGTGCTTGCGCTGGGGGCAACATTTTTTTGCCGGCTGTTGAGAGGTACATATAAAACACACATTCTACAGGAAAAAGTCCCATTGCGTAGCAATTTAAATGAACTTTTTCCCGTAACTGTGAAGGCACTGAACAGTTACGAACAGTGTAAAAGAGAAAGGACAGAACAGTTACGAAAAAAGGAACAAAGGAGACGAAAACATGGCGGAATTAGAAGCGCTTATAGAGCAGAAACTGATTGATCAGCTGGCCAACGGGGATTCGCAGTGGACGTATCGAAAGGATCTGAAAACGGAAGAGGATCTTTGGAAGAATTTCCGATATATTCTGGAACAGAACAATAAGGATCGACTGAATGGGGAATCTTTGTCAGATTCGGAGTTTGCGCAGGTGAAGAATCAGCTGCAGTTTTCGTCTTTTTATAAAGCGGGAGAATGGCTGGTAGGGGAAAACGGTAAGGTCATGGTGCATGTCCAGAGAGGCACGGAGCGTTTGCACCTTGTGGTGATGAACCATGAGCATATCGCGGGCGGAAGCAGCGTCTATGAGGTAATTAACCAGTATCAGGCGCTGAACACGGATGAGAACAGCAGTGAAGAAGTTCAGACGTCACATTCGGATGGAAACGGTCGGGATCAGGCTCCGGCGCGGGATCGTCGGTTCGATGTGACGTTGATGATCAATGGCCTGCCGATGATTCATATTGAGCTGAAGAACAAGCAGCATTCTTATATGGACGGATTCTGGCAGATTAAAAAATATATCGGTGAGGGTAAGTTTACAGGGATTTTTTCTGCGGTACAGATGTTTGTCATCAGCAATGGCGTAGATACGAAATATTTTTCAGCAGCGAGTGACACGGAACTGAATCCGAAATTTATCAGTGGATGGCTGGATGCGGATAACAATCCGGTTGCGGATTATCTGGATTTTGCGAACGCTGTGCTGCGGATTCCGGAAGCACATGAGATGATTGCGCGTTATACGGTGCTGGATGAAGATGCAAAAAGGCTGATTCTTTTAAGACCGTATCAGATCCATGCGATTGAGGCGATTCGTGAAGCTTCCAGAAAAGGGAAATCCGGTTTCGTCTGGCATACGACCGGGGATTGTGTTATATTAATGACAGGTTAGCAAGAACCGCATAAACAAAGGTTTTTGGCTGATTTAGTCCTACAAAAAATGCCGAAGGACAGGGCGTTTTAAGTTGGGACGGGCCCGTTTTTAACATAAAATATCGACCTTGTGCATTAATATAACACGAGGTGTCCAGACTGTTCACAGGCAATTCTCAGGCGTATTATGCTCTGGGGTACAACTGAATATGGAAATTAAGGTAGGACTTAATCGGAGATTCTTGACGGCCGACGGGTCCTTTTTTTGTACCCTGAAAGCTGTACTCCGGTTAGGTTCTGTCAGAGAAAATGGCAAAGAGGTGAAGACAGGATGGCAATGAGAAAAGATTCCAGGCTTCTGACAATCGGAGAAGTGCCGGCAGGTTATGGGAGAAAAGCAACGCCTCAGCTTCGCATCCAGGGACTCTGGATGCAGACACTCGGATTTGAGATCGGGGATACCGTGCAGGTGAAGTGTGAGGATGGAAAGCTGGTCATCACACCGGCAGAGGCAGTGAGTTTCTGAAAAACAATGTCAAACAGAAGGAGGCAGACATTTATGGCAAAAGCAGTTTTGGGAAGAACAATGAAGAAGATCAGGGAACTGAAAGTATTCGGGCAGAGTGGCTATCATTACAGAACCACACCGACCATCATGCTGAAAGGGCTGTGGCTGAAAGATCTGGGATTTGATATCGACTCCCTGATCCGCGTGGAGTGCGAGAACGGAAAGCTGATTATCACGCTGGACCACGAGCGGGAACAGCGGATCGCGGAGGAAAAAGCTTTTATGGATGGGGAAATGGAGAAATTCCAGGCAATGATGGTTGCGGAACGGCAGGCCAGATACGGAAACGGACGTGCAGACCGGTGATCTATTGCAAATTCATTTGGCAGGCTGGTTCCGGGAAACCGGTCTGCCGGGATAAGGAGGACAACATGGGAAAGATTATTATGATTGGATCGCAGAAAGGCGGCGTCGGGAAGACGGTTACGACTTTTAATCTTGCGTATTCTCTGCAGAAAATGGGAAAGAAGGTCCTGACGATTGACTTTGACAGTCAGGCGAATCTGACTACCTGTTATGGCGTGGAAGAAACTTCTTCCCTGGAGCATACGATCGGGCATCTGATGATGGCGGCGATGGAAGATGCACCTGAAAAGGATCTGTCAGAATTCATCAGGACAAGGGATGGCGTGGACTTTATTCCGTCATCCATTTATCTGTCAGTGGCAGACGCAAAACTGCGGCTGGAGATGGGTGCAGAGCGGATGCTGTCGGACATTCTGGAGCCGATCCGGGAGAAGTATGATTATATTCTGATTGATACCTGCCCTTCACTGGGATCCCTGACCATTAATGCGCTGGCGGCTGCGGATGAAGTGATTGTTACGGTAAATCCCCAGCTTCTGGCGATGATGGGGCTACAGGACTTCCTGCGGACGGCGGCGAAGATCAGACGGCGGATCAATCCGGGGCTGGAAATTGCTGGTATCCTGCTGACGATGTGCGATGCGAGAACGACGCTCTGCAGGGTGCTGACAGAGGAAGTGAAGGAGAATTTCCATCAGCAGATCCGGATTTTTGAGACAAGGATCCCGAAGACCGTGAAGGTCGGGGAGAGTGTTTACTACAGTATGCCGATTGACCAGTATTGTCCGAAGGCGAGTGCGGCTGCAGCCTATCAGGAACTTGCAAAGGAGTTGATTTCTTATGAAAGCTAATGCGCCGAAGAGGAAGATATTTAATGACGCGGTGGATCTGCTGGGCGGCGCAGATGCCCCTGTGGGAATACCGGAGAATGCGGTGCAGATGCTTCCGGTAAACGGGATCCGCCCGTTCCCGGAGCATCCTTTCCGATTGTATGAAGGAGAACGCCTGGAGGAAATGTTGGAGAGCATCCGGGAGCATGGCGTTCTGGTGCCGGTGATTGTCTGGAAGCAGGATGACGGATATGTGATGCTGGCCGGGCATAACCGGATGCGGGCAGCAGGTATGGCGGGGTTGACGGAAATTCCCGCCATCGTCAAGGAAAACCTGTCAGAACAGGATGCTTATGTGTACGTGATCGAGACGAACATGATCCAGCGCTCATTTTCAGAACTGTCAATATCAGAGAAGGCGGCGGTTCTGGAAGAGCGGTATGACAAAGTGCTTTACCAGAGAAACCGGGAGGCGATTGTGCAGGAACTGACGGCGCTGGAAGGAAAAGATGGACACGGTGTCCAACATTTGACGAACCGTGACAGCCTGGGGGAGGAACACGGCCTGTCCGGGAGAACCGCGGCGCGGCTGATGCGTGTGAACCATCTGATCCCGGAATTGAAGGAAAGGGTGGATTCCGGTGAACTGGCATTTGTAGCGGGTGTGGGATTGTCGTATCTCTCGGAAGAAGAACAGCGGATGACGCTTGAAGCGGCGGAGGTAATGCCGGGCGCGGAGCAGGTGAAGGAACTGCGGGAACAGGCCGGCAGCCTGACGGCGGAAACTGTGGCATCCCTCCTCGCTGGTTCTGACAGGCCAGAAAAGAAAAAGCGGGATATCAGCCTGAAAATCCCTGATGCGTGGCGGGAAAAATATTTTTCCGGGATGGAAAAGAAACAGATTGCCGCGGCCATTGAAGAGGCGCTGGAAGCATGGGCGGCCGGAAAGGGGGCTGTGGATGTTCAGGACAGAGGTGCTTGAAAAGGTGGATCGGGATTATTTTAACATCATCGTTCTGGATGCGTATGATGTCTCCGTCCAGTCAAAGAATACCGGCCATTACTGGACGATCCATAATACAGAATATCCGGGAGAGGGGGCTTGTGTGATCTATCACAAGCACAGGTTCCGTCATCCGTATCATCTGCATGGGAGGGAGCCCAGCCTGGGCAGGGCGCTCCGGAGCATCCGGAAGCATGATGAGTGGCAGATGAAGAGGGGAGAAGTGTAGGATATTCCGGATGCGGAACATAAAATATATGGGGCATATTAATTTTTGAGAGAGATTATATGCCCTTTTTATGTTTACAGATTTACAAATAATCGGGAAAAAAGTTAGACCAAAATTATCCCGGCATATTGAATTTTACAGGCATGTTTGGTATAATGGGTCAGAGTTGGTATAAAATTATACCCAGGAGGCGAAAGAATGGCGAAACAGGTACATATCAGGTTAGATGACGCGGTTTATGAAGCCCTGGCTGATTATAATGTGGAGACAAATTCATCTGTGCAGGATTCCATCAATTCTGCTATTATCCAGTTTCTCAGCAGACAGACCAGGGAAACAGTGCCGGTTGGTGCAGATTTTACCTTTATAGATCTTTTTGCGGGGATCGGCGGTATGCGTATCGCGTATGAAAAGGCTGGTGGTCATTGTGTGTATTCTAATGAATGGAATAAATACAGCCAGCAGACTTATTTTGCAAATTTTGGAGAGCAGCCGGACGGGGATATTACGAAAGTATATGAATATTCCATCCCGGATCATGATATTCTTGTGGCCGGGTTTCCCTGTCAGCCGTTTTCTATTGCGGGGGTTTCCAAAAAACAGAGTCTGGGAC
>JAJQIL010000041.1:0-889 GCA_021199235.1 Lachnospiraceae bacterium
CAGAGGGGCGTAAGTCCTACACGGGCAAGCCTTTTTCCGGGGCGGTGGTCGGTGGATTATCCGAAATGAGAAATATACCGGCAACTCCCTGCTCCAGAAATATTATGTGGATGATAACGGAGTAAAGAAATTAGTGAAAAACAACGGTGAACTTCCGATGTACTATTCGGAAGAAACGCATCCAGCTATCATAAGCCAGGATACCTTTGATGCCGCACAAGCAGAGATTGCACAGCGTTACAGTGTCGAAATAGAAAACGGCATAGCGGGAAAGGCAAGCTACTTCTACCACGGCGGCAGTGAAATTACAAAATCTGACCGCCAGAAGCGGAAAGCACAGTGGACAGATGAGGACAGAAAACGCCATGCTGAAATCTACAAGTCCCGCACCACCATGAAGTATCTGCACTATGACCTGTCGATTTTTATCAAGTGCGAGGGGTGCGGTGAAAACCTTGCCGCCAAAAAACGCTATCATGCAGACGGCTCGTTAAATCTATTATGGGAGTGCCACAAGCACAATAAGCGTATTGAGGAAATGGGCATCCATGAGGATATTCCAAGACCCATCCCCATGAAAGATGAAAAGCTGAAAGAAATCATCGCAGAGGTTCTTGGAACGGAGAAATTCGATGCTGACATCATGACGCAGTGCCTTTCGCACATTTCAGCGGCAGGCGATATGCTTACATTTCATTTTAGGGACGGGCATACGGAAAAAAGGCAGTACATCAAAGGCAAAAGAAAATATATCAGGAGGGAGCAGTAAATGGCAAAGCGAGTAACTACAATCCCAGCGACAATCAGCCGGTACACGGCGGCGCCGATTAACAGCAAGAAAAAACGCAGAGTTGCAGCCTATGCCCGTGTGTCCACTGACCACGAGGAA
>JAJQIL010000041.1:899-11317 GCA_021199235.1 Lachnospiraceae bacterium
TCAAAGGACGCGATGACTGGGAGTTCGTTTCGGTGTACGCAGATGAAGGAATTATGGGCTGTAACACAAAAAGACGTGAGGGCTTCAATACAATGGTGAGCGATGCTCTCGCAGGACGCATCGACCTGATCATAACTAAGAGTGTATCGAGGTTCGTCAGAAACACTGTCGATTCGCTCACAACCATCCGAAAGCTGAAGGAGCATAACATCGAATGTTTCTTTGAGAAAGAAAACATAAACACAATGGACGCTAAGGGAGAGGTGCTGCTTACTATTATGGCATCTCTTGCACAGCAGGAGAGCCAGTCACTTTCACTGAATGTGAAGCTGGGGCTCCAGTACCGCTATCAGCAGGGAAAGATTCAGGTCTGCGCGAACCGCTTCCTCGGTTACGATAAGGATGAGGACGGGAACCTTGTCATCAACCCGGAAGAAGCCGAGCTTGTAAAGCGGATATACAGGGAGTTTATGGAAGGCAAAAGCTACTATGAAATCGGAAAGGGTCTTACTGCAGACGGAATCAAGACAGCGGCAGGGAATGACTACTGGCTTGCCAGCACGCTGCGCAAAATTCTGACGAATGAAAAATACATCGGCGATGCGCTTTTACAGAAAACTGTAACGACGGATTTTCTAACGAAAAAGCGGGTTGTAAACAAGGGCATCGTACCGCAGTATTATGTGGAGAACAGTCACGAAGTCATCATCCCGAGGGAGATTTTCATGCAGGTTAAGGAGGAGATGGCGAGACGTGCAAACATTTCGACAGGGACAGGAAAACGCAGGGTATACAGTAGCCACTATGCATTATCGAGTATTGTTTATTGTGCACACTGCGGAGATTTGTTTCGGAGAATCAGCTGGAATAACCGTGGAAAGAAATCTGTTGTGTGGAGGTGCGTCAGCCGTGTGAAGAAGAAAACGAGTGGGATTGACTGTCCAGCTAGGACGGTTCGGGAGGAAGATCTTCAGGCGGTGGTGATAAAAGCTATCAACGACGTTTTCTCCGGCAGGGATACCATCATCCCGGTTTTGAAAGAGAACATCGAAAAAGTAATCGGTAGCGGTAATGCCAGCAAGGTTGAAGAAGTTGAAGCGGAACTGGCTGATTTACAGAAGGAGCTTCTGAAAAAGGCCAATGCGAGACAGGCTTATGATGACATCGCGGATAAAATCGAGGAGCTTCGAAGAGAAAAGCAGGCGTTGCTTTTAGAAGATGCCAACAACGAAGGAAGCCGCCAGCGGGTGGAAGAGATGGAGAAAATGCTCGATGAAATGGAAACGACGGTTACGGAATATGACGAGAGCCTTGTCCGAAAGCTGATTGAGAAGATTACGGTCTATGATGACCACTTCACGGTGGAGTTTAAGTCGGGGGTGGAGACGGAAGTGACGGTGTAAATTTAAATATAAAATAGGAAAAGATACCTTGTATGCGAAAGTGTGCAGGGTATCTTTTTTGCTGCTACAGATGCTTTTTCTGTATGTGTTTGAGATAATTTTTCTTGAAGGAGCGGATATTATCAAAGAACTCCATTTCTGATGCAGAGAAGTTTCCTGTCTCAGCTTTCTCTGATAGCAATTCCATTGTACAGACTAAGTCAGCAACCTGAAACAGCTTGTAATCAACAGGTTTCACTTTGCGGAATTCCACATGAGTGTAGAGTGTGTTGAATACAGAAGTCAAAATTTTTGTGAGTTCAATTTGACCGTTGTCGTAGTAGATAATAACACGGTCATAGCTGTTCCAAAATGATTCGTTGGAGCGGAGGATTTCAGCAATTGTTTTGGAGAGTTTAGCTGTCATCGTGATGACGTCAGGGCATTCACTCTTTCGAATCTTTGCACATGCGTAATGTATGTCAAGCTTTCTGGAAAAGTTAAAGAGCGCATTGAATAGCTGCTTTCGATTCTCAACCAGATCGTTTTTGTAAACCGATTCCCGACGGATGAGCGGTCCGGTATGAACAGCGTGCTCGGCGTACCCCAGATTTCTTAAATGGGATTCGAAGGCAGAAATGTTGCCGGATATATCGATGCTTTGGTCATGGAGAACCATTGAAACCAAATAATATGGAGCGTGTGTCTCATAAGGACCGAAGTCGCCTGACTCATCTATGAAAACGCTTAGTGTTTTTTCTGCCATGATAAATCCCCTTTTTGGCATTGAAATTTCGGCTGATATTTTGTATTATACAGACAGCAAAGCGACGTATCAGCCAGTAAAGAATAAAAATGGCGGGGAAATTCCCCGCCGCTCGGTGGACCAGGGTCTTACGACCAGCCCAATTAGTGGTCACCACTAATTTATTGTATCCTTATACTACTCGAAATATGCAAAGCTGTCAATCACATTTTTCATTTTTTTGAGAGGCTGATGCATGGTCGATATGTTTGCGCAGACACCCGCAAGCGCCAAAATGCCCTAAAACGGCAAAAAACGGCTCGATATGTTTTGTCACACGGACAAACGGCAAAAATTGCCCTTCGATATGTTTGCACAGACAGCCGGGTTCTACGTGACATCAATATCGTTTTCTCGTGCAATGTTGAGACGGTTGTTCTCTTGTCCAAACTTCATGAAGCAAAGCACCACGTAAATGTGACAGTGGATATGGATGAGATGGATTTGACGAAGGCGGAATCAAAGGCGACATATAAGGGAAGCGAAGAGTATGTGATGAGCATACGGGACTGCATGTAACTAATCTGAATATTGCTAAGGTTAAGGCGAAGTATGGAATTATTGAAAGAGAGAATTATAATTTGCCTAAGTCGGAGAATTCAAGACAACCTGGGTGTCCGGAAGAGAAGGTAAAGGCGATTGAGGATGTACTGAAGTATTTTCAGATGATATAAAATTTATGCTAAATTGGGGATTAGATAAAAGGGCAGAGCAGATAGCAGAAGCTCTTAGAGCATTGTACATTCCGTATGATGATATTTCAGCAGAGAAGAAGGCTGAAATCTATCAGTTTACTGTGACGGATGTAGCTTATGATATAAAACTTCATTTAAAGGTTTTAGAATCGCTTGGATTGTAGAGAATGTATAATTAGGAAGTATTTGATGATTATAAGAAGATAGTGGATGTGATAGATAATAAGAATGTTGAAAAAGAAATAAACTATATATTTCCCAAAAAAACAGAGGAAGGTAGTTAACGTTACTCTGTATGAGATTTAGATAAAAATATTCTGATATGAAACAGACACATGCTTGAGATACAATTACTGGTAAATTGATATGGCATGGGTCTGTTTTTTAGGATAATCGATATTTTTTGGGGGAAGAACCTGTCTTTTGCCTAAATACTCGACAGAAACCGATTTTTTCTGATATAGAAACAATAGAATCATCAGTATTTTTAAGAAGTTCTTTGGCGTAATCAATTCGAATGTTCCGCACATATTCCGCGATACCCAGGCCTAGATATTTATCACAAGAACTATAAAGCTTGCTGCGGCTGATACCTAAGGCGGCAGCAATTGACTCGGCGTCAAGATCTTCCGTAATATGATTTTTAATATAATTACGCAGATTATCAGAGAAGTTTTGCCTTCGAATCATAATCATTTCATCATATATCGCATAAAAGGTACATGCTTCAAGAATTTTTGCAGCAGCCTGTATTTCAGTGGTAGACTTCATGAGTATATTGTGCTGCATCTCCGTAATATATTGCTGCGCTTTCCATGAGGTTGTGGGCAATTCGGGAAAAATACGCAGTGTAAGCATCATCCTGTGAAAGGTATTGATGGATGGTGTCGGTATCAATATCATATTTTTCCAGAGAAGTGGTTATGAGCTGCTGTAGTGCCAGCTCGGATTCCACATCAGATATTTGTCCAAACATCAAATATCCAATTACAACATGATTGAATATCAATGGCATTGTAGCCTCAATGAGGCCAGCATGGCAGTGGTATATCATCAGATTTTTACTTTTCTTACTTTCTGAAAATGATAAGATATCACTCTGGTTGCAAAATTCTTTTGCAGTCGGATGTTGTTTCATACATTCACAAAAGGCACAATCGTGTTCTGGCCATGACAATAGTTGCTGATACTCATCATCAAATAATACGATACGGATTCCCGTCAGAAGATGAAAATCTTTCATTAAGTTGAGCAATCGCTGTTGATCAAAATCTAATTTCATTACAATCTCCTTTTTTACAAGTATACATGAATTATGAAAAATGTAAAATAATTTGGACGAATTTGCTAAAAATAAAATGTTATTGACTATTTATGTTTTGATTTAGAGGTTAGGATATAGATACAAAGAACGAGGAGGTTTTTTGTGCAAAATAAATAAGAAAGTATAGAGAGGAAAAAAATGATAGCAACATTGAATGACGTGATGAAAATTGCAGAGGAAAGATTTCAGTTGTTATTGATGATTATATCGAGGAATATCATTTGGATGCCATTACACTTCGTTGCTGGAATGAGCTTGAGACTTATCTTCGAGTATGCCCATGTGTGCTGTTGTCAGAATTAAATGACAGAGGAATTGTGGCATCATGTGAAATTGATATGTGTTCTGCTATTACCATGCGAGCAATGCAGCTTGCAAGTGAAGAGCCAACTGCAGTACTCGACTGGAATAACAAC
The DNA here is from genome assembly GCA_021199235.1 of Lachnospiraceae bacterium. Classification (GTDB taxonomy): domain Bacteria; phylum Bacillota; class Clostridia; order Lachnospirales; family Lachnospiraceae; genus Choladousia. Next base: position 5,522 of record JAJQIL010000041.1, read on the forward strand.
TATGGAGATGATGAGAATAAGGTGATCTTATTCCATTGTGGACCGGTGGCGCAGGGGCTTATGACTGGAAAAGGAACGGTTACAGAACATAAGATGTTTGCAAAGAATGATCCGGGTTCTGGCTGGGGTACAAATGAAGGACGTATTAAGGCTTTCCCGACAACCATTTCGAACTGCCAGACCAAGGATGGCAAGATCCTTATCTATGCCAGTGAAGCTGACTTTACAAATGATCCAATTGATGGCAGCTATTTTGGATGCGCAGGTGTTTGCGAAATCCCAGATCTTCAGAACAAATTGATTAAGCTTGCAAGAGGAGGATTCAAGCATCATACATCGATCGGTGCAGGTCATATGAAAGAGATTTTGAAAGAGGCATTTACAACATACCTCGGATATGAATGGGTGGATATCGATGAGTAAAATCGCAGGATTAGATATTGGAACAACTGGCTGTAAATGCACGGTGTTTGATGAAAATGGGAAATTAGTCGACAAAGCATATCGCAGTTACCCGGTGAAGCGTGCCGTTGGGGGACATGAGATTGATATTGATACAGTTATGGATTTCATCTAGCGAGGTGACACCGAGAGACGAACACGCAGCAGAAGATATTGACAATTGGATGAAGATGGAAAAGCCAACGGCTGGATATCAGGAGCGATGCTATTATCACAAGTTTGCTGACCGGCAGGGAATAGCGGAGATCTATCAGCCGAAAAAGGACATCCGACTTAGGATTAGCTTTGATGCAGAGGAATTGGATGGATTCGTCGAGTGGAAAATGATGGGTGTGCGAGACTACGTATTGGGATTAGAATGCGGCAACTGTTATCCGGATGGAAGAGACGTCATGCGCGAGATAGGTATGTTGAAGTTTTTGCAACCGGGAGAAAGTAAATTATATCAAGTGAGAATTAACATTCAATAAAAAGTGGAAGGACTTAAGACATACGAGCAGGCAAAGCAGGATCATGAACCATTTTCACATTTGGCGGCTATGGGGAAGCTGTATGCATCAGAGACAGCGACAAATGTTACTCGCAGATGCGCCCAGTTGGCCGGTTTTGATGGTTATGTGAAGGATTATCCTTTTGAGAGACTTATGAGAGACGCAAAGATTACAGAAATCTATGAGGGTACAAGTGAGGTTCAGAGAATGGTTATTTCATCATGGATGGGAATCAATTAAAGACTCTCCGGGAAACCTCTTGTTTCCCGGAGAGCTTCATCGGCCTTCCGTCGCTTAACCCTCCGGTCAATGGGAAAGAATCATACTGTGATTTCTATCTGGTTTCCTTCGATTCCCACAATACAGCTTTCATAATAGCCATCGCCCGTAATGCGTGGAGCGCTTATAACTTCATATCCATCTTGTTTTAGCTGGTCAGTCAGCTTATTTACAAGTTCTTTGCTACCTACACTAACCGCTAAATGTGCATAACCTGTTCTATTTAGCGGTTTATCTGAATCCTGCATATTCGGTTTATGCATAATTTCCAGCCGGGCTCCATCATCAAACGACAAAAAATAAGATTTAAAATCTGTGGTTTTATTATGATAGCCCTTATTTGACGTAGCGCCTAAATATTTTTCAAAGAACTGTTTTGCAGCTTCTAAATCATTTACATACATCGCAATGTGTTCTATTTTCATTTTGACTCCAATTTTTCATATTGGTTTTGTTTCATTTCTCTATTGCTCGGAATTGAGATTTTATAAAATTTTTAACGCTTAAAAACATTATATTGTGTTATTGAAAAATCTGCAATCCTGTGATTCCTTTAAATTTATGCAGGCTGGAAGGAAACGATAATTTTGAATGTAATCATTGACATTACAACTAATGAATGATATATTAATTGTAACATCATTAATTACAACAAAGTGGATATAGATATCAGGCAAGGACGGAGGGCTCCCATAGATGACACAGGCTGAAAGAAGACAGTATTTAATTCGATTTTTATTAAATGAGAGCAGAGAGTATAAGGATTTGGCGGTGCCGGAAACAGATGCGGAGCAGAAGATACTTCTCCGTTCCCTGTTTAATATCCGTATGCCTCAGGAAGCGTCGGAAGAATTTCTACGTATCCAGAATGAATATTTACAGGAAGAGGCCAGAGAGAAGGGCATTACAGACTATCACGACCTGACACCGGTAGAAGACGGCATTTATCTTTGGCAGGGAGATATCAGTACCTTGAAGATTGGAGCGATTGTCAATGCGGCGAACGCACAGATGCTCGGCTGTTTTTACCCGAATCACAAATGTATCGATAACTGTATCCATACTTTTGCAGGGATTCAGCTCCGTATGGCTTGTAAAGACATTATGATGAAGCAGGGACACGAGGAAGAGGCCGGAAAGGCCAAAATGACATCAGCCTACAATCTTCCAAGCGAGTATGTGATCCATACGGTAGGACCGATTATTTATGGCGCTGTGACCAGAAAGGACGAGAGACTGCTCGCCTCATGTTACCGTTCTTGTCTTACGCTTGCAGAGGAGCATGGAGTGGATAGTATTGCTTTTTGTTGTATTTCAACGGGAGAGTTTCATTATCCCAATGCTCAGGCTGCGGAGGTGGCAGTACAGACGGTAAGAGATTACAAAGCGGAGACAGGCAGCAAAATAGATGTGCTATTTAATGTGTTTAAGGATATTGACCTGGAAATTTATAGCGCCTTATTGAAAAAGGCAACTTGAAGATTTGGCAGAGATATTCGGCGGGAAGCGAGGCAGGAAATTATGGCTTTTTATAAAAGACAGATGACAGAAAAGACAGAAGAAAAGATTGCGGGGTTAAAGAAGGAGATTGAGACAGCGGACGCGATTGTGATTGGCGCGGGAGCCGGGCTTTCTACATCTGCCGGTTTCACATACACAGGAGAACGGTTTCAAAAATACTTTCATGATTTTGCAGAGAAATACAGGTTTCGGGATATGTATTCAGGTGGATTCTATCCGTTTGGCGGTTTGGAGGAATACTGGGCATATTGGAGCAGGTACATCATGGTCAACCGTTATATGGATGCGCCAAAACCGGTTTATCAGGAGTTGCTTGCACTGGTGCAGGACAAAGATTATTTTGTCCTGACGACGAATGTGGATCATTGCTTTCAAAAGGCCGGATATGATAAAAAAAGGCTCTTCTATACGCAGGGGGATTACGGGCTGTTTCAGTGCAGCGAACCATGTCATAATAAAACGTATGATAACGATGAAATAGTACGTCAGATGGTGGAAGCGCAGGGGTATCAAATAACGGAAAGCGGCGAGCTGGAGCTGCAGGACAATATGGCGCTCAAAATGGCAATCCCCTCAGAACTGGTTCCTCATTGTCCGGTCTGCGGGAAGCCAATGACAATGAACCTGCGGGCAGATGATACCTTTGTGAAGGACGAAGGCTGGCATAATGCGTCAGAGCGCTATGCTCTTTTCCTTCGCCGACACCAGAATATGAAAACGTTGTTTCTCGAATTAGGCACGGGCATGAACACGCCAATTATAATAAAATACAGTTTCTGGCGAATGGTTCGTGAGTGGCCGGAGGCGACTTATATCTGCATAAACCTGCATGAAGCCTATGCCCCGGATGAAATACGGGAAAAATCCATTTGCATCAATGATGATATTGGAAAAGTGTTGGAGCAACTGTTACCTGTACGCAGCGGCATATCGACGGGGCGTTAAAATCCTGTAATCAGATGACAAGGGGCTGCTAGAGGGCAGACCCTTGTTGCTTGATAAGACCAATACGTTCTTATGCATAAAAAATATTCTGCCATACGCTTCATCAATCGCGGCTCAATGACCCTTGTGATATGCAGCGAAATAGTTTCCTCATTGATTTCTTTCCTTGTATCTGTTACAATATAAGTTAGTCAAAGCTAACTACGAATAAGAAACGGTATGCTCCCCTGCTCTGCCCTGTGAAACCAGCACAAGGGAGCAGAAACTTTTCGGGAAGGGATTCCGTTCGTGTACGGTTATGCTGCTCGTGCTGCCGGCGTTTGCCGTGGGAGGGGTTCTCAGTTCCATGATGATATGGATTTGGTAAAGGCATGGGAAAAGAGGAATGAAAATATCAAAATCAGCATCAAAACCAGATTGGGAATAAAGCACAATGGGAATATATCAAAAAACTGCCCTTGCCTTTCTCTGCGGTCTGCCGGGCTGTGTGTGCCTTGGCACTGGGGATTGGCGCATGGCTTTATGGTTAGGAAGCAAGAGACTTTTTGGAGAGATACGAGGAGGGTTAATGATGAGCTTCTTTCAAAACACCTGCAAGCCGGAGGGCTTGGGCGGGAAAATCATGGTGACAACCATGAATATGGGCGGTCATGCTGCGCTGGTGAAAAGAGGAATGTCCCATCTGGCGATGAAAAGACAATCGGCAAAAGCATTGGCGAGGCGTTCTCTATGCGACTTCCGAACAGCGGAATAAGGTACACGATGGAGGGAGATTTTAGAGATGAAGAAAAAGATATGGGACATCTACGCCCCGATTTATGAGAAGGCCATGCGGGGCGACCGCAAGACATATGGCCTGATGTATGAACGTATTCTAAATGTTATTCAGGGCAAGGATGTGCTGGAGGTTGCCACAGGCCCCGGCCTGCTGGCAAAGCACGTTGCCTATGCCGCAAAGAAAATGATTGCCACGGATTATTCCGATGGGATGATCAGAGAGGCGAAGAAGGGCAGTTACCCCGACAATCTTACCTTTGAGGTGGCAGATGCGGAGCATCTTCCCTATGCGGAAGATTCCTTTGATGCGGTGATTATCGCCAACGCCCTGCACATTGTTCCGAACCCGGAGAAAGTGCTGTGGGAAATAGACCGGGTTTTGAAGGAAGATGGGCTGCTGATTGCGCCGAATTTTGTGAACCATAAAAAGGGAGCCGTTAGTGCCATATGGTCAAAAATCATCAGCATCGCAGGCGTCAAATTGGAACATCAGTGGAGCACAGCGGAGTACCGGGCGTTCCTTGAGGCAAACGGCTGGAATGTGGTAATGCTGGAGGAAATGCCCGCCCGTATTACGTTGGCCTATGTGGAGTGTATGAAGCGGAGAGGGGTGGCAAAAACCGATTCGCATCCCTAAGCGCAGCTGGAGCGTCCATGCATTTTCTGAAGTAATCTTGCACAGCGATTAACTTAGACAAACTATTTTGAGAAAAGGAGACAGAAAACAATGGAGCATCAAAAGAAGGTTTCACAGTCCACTATCCACCTCGGCACCCACGGAGAGAATTACGGAACGTGGATGTCGCATCCCGTATTTTACATGATGGGCGGCTTTGCGTTTGCGGCATTAATTCTTGCCATTTTGTCGTTTACGGTTTTTCATATCACTGCCCTTGGCGTCATCTTTTTTGTTGCCCTGATTGCATTGATCGCCTTTATCGGCTGGATGGAATGGATACGCAGGCAGTATGCTTTTGGCAGCGGTGGAATGATGGAGAAGGGGCATCAGACCATGCTCTCGCTATTGGACTATGACGGAAACGGAACGCTGCTGGAGGTTGGCTGTGGTTCCGGTCCCTTAAGCATTCGTGCCGCCCTGACATGGCCGCGGACAAAAGTAGTCGGGATCGATTACTGGGGTACCATGTGGGATTACAGCAAGCAGTTGTGCGAGAAAAATGCCGCGTCTGAGGGCGTCGCTTCTCAGTGTATGTTCCAAAAAGGTGATGCAAATAAACTTGACTTTGCGGATGAAACATTCGATGCCATAATCAGCAACTATGTGTATCACAACATCATGGGTTCCGATAAGCAGGAATTG
>JAJQIL010000109.1 GCA_021199235.1 Lachnospiraceae bacterium
ATCAACTGTGAATGGTAACAAAAATTTTTCAGGACATTTTCAAAAACGCTTGACAGTATAAATTTAAAAGAAGTCTTTTTTTATTTTCAATGCTGTTCTGAACTGTTATATTAAAATTATGATTGGCAAATGTATTCATTTCTGTTAGAATAGTTTCATTAGTCATTCATTATGAAATCAAATAGTACGGAGGTGGTTACTGTCTATGAAGGGACGCATGAGTAATGAGCTTGGCTCAATTGTAATTGATACGAATGTCATTGCCACTTATGCCGGCAGTGTAGCGGTTGAATGCTTTGGTATTGTCGGCATGGCAATTGTGAATATGAAAGATGGTCTGGTGAGACTTTTAAGGAAAGACAGTCTGGAGCGCGGACTGAGCGTGAAGATCGAGGACAACAGGATTTCCATTGATTTTCATGTAATTGTTTCTTATGGAGTGAGTATTTCAGCTGTTGCGGACAATCTGTTTAGCAGCGTCAAGTATCGTGTGGAAGAATTCACCGGTATGGAAGTTGAAAAAATCAATATGTACGTTGAAGGCGTACGTGTCATTGATTAATGGAGGAACCTGACAGTGAATACGAATACAATAAATGCCGCTCTTTGTGCGAAAATGTTTGTAGCAGGAGCCAGGAGTCTTGAAGCAAAAAAAGAGTGGATCAATGAACTCAATGTTTTTCCGGTACCGGACGGTGATACCGGTACAAATATGACACTTACGATCATGTCCGCGGTAAAGGAAGTCTCCGCACTGGAATCTCTTTCTATGGAAAGCTTTGCCAGAGCAGTATCGTCCGGTTCTCTTCGCGGTGCGCGCGGGAATTCAGGCGTGATTCTTTCCCAACTGTTAAGAGGTTTTACAAAAGTAATCCGTACCGAGGAGGAGATTACGCCGGTTGTCCTCACTGCTGCGTTGCAGAAAGCGGTTGAGACTGCCTACAAGGCTGTTATGAAGCCAAAGGAAGGAACCATTCTTACAGTGGCCAGAGGCGGAGCCGAACGGGCGGCAGAGCTTTTGGAGGAAAATCCCGATATTGATCTTGACGTTCTGATGAAAGAAGTCATAGTTCGGTGTGAAGAAGTGCTCGCCCAGACTCCGGAGCTTCTTCCTGTCCTCAGGGAGGCCGGCGTAGTAGATTCCGGCGGTCAGGGACTTGTTCAGGTATTGAAAGGCGCATATGATGCATTCGGCGGTACAGATATTTCGGCTGATCCGGAAGGAGGAGATGCAGCAGAGGCTACTTCGACAACAGAGCCTGTGGAAGTGGAAGAGATACGTTTTACTTATCGGACGGAATTTGTCCTCTATCCGGATGACAAATTAACAGATGACGTCCTTGTAAAGCTTCGGACTTATCTGGAAGCCATTGGTGATACAGTTGGACTGACCTATGAGGGAGAAAAAGTTTCGGCCCACGTACACACGGATGAACCGGGACATGCGCTGCAGCGTGCTTTGAAGCTTGGAGCTCTTACCGACATTCATATTTGCAATCTTCGCATGGAGACCCCTGATAAGGTTAACGTACAGAAGCGTTCGGAAAACGATGATTATGCTGAAGAGGATTCGTTCGCACTTCCTGATATGCCAAAGATTGTCAATATGAAGGATACGGGTTTTATCTCGGTTTCTCTTGGCGATGGTATTGGGGATATTTTCCGGGAACTTGGCGTGGACTGTCTGATTGAAGGCGGTCAGACCATGAATCCGAGTACGGAGGATATGCTGAATGCCATTGCACAGGTAAATGCTAAGAACATTTTTATCCTTCCGAACAATAAAAACATCATTCTTGCCGCTAACCAGGCGAAATCTCTGACGAAGGACAAAAATATTTTTGTAATTCCTACCCGAACGATCCCGCAAGGGGTCACGGCCGTGGTCAGCTATGTCCCTGAGAAGACACCGGAAGAGAATGCCATGATTATGGAGCTTGAGATTGAAAATGTAAAGACCGGGCAGGTGACCTATGCGGTCCGTGATACACATATTGAGAATAAAGTCATCAGCGCAGGAGACATCATGGGCGTCGGCGATCATTCTATTCTTGCTGTCGGCAAAGATACCGAGACGGTTGCTGAGGAGATGACCGCACAGATGATGACGGATGAGGCGAAACTGATCAACATTTATTATGGAGAGGATATGAAGGAAGAAGAAGCGGATACGCTTCGTGACCGTCTTGCTGAGCTTTATCCGGACTGCGATGTGGAACTGAACTACGGCGGACAGCCGATTTATTATTATATTATTTCGATTGAATAACCGATATGGAGGCAGCTATGGATCTGAATTCTCCCCTGGATACCCTGAAAGGGGTCGGAGAAAAGACAAAACAGTTATTTGCAAACATAGGTGTTGAAACCATCGGTGAGCTTCTTGAATCTTATCCGCGTACTTATGAGCAGTATGGGGATCCCCGTCCATTTGACAGTCTCGCCGAAGGCGAGACTGCTTCCGTGTGCGGAAGACTGAACGCACCGATTGCCAATCGTTATTACCGGGGCAAATGTGTGTCAAGCGCGGTCTGTTCCGATGGAAAAGGAGAGCTTTCGCTCATCTGGTATAATATGCCATATCTTAAGACTTCGCTTCACTGCGGGGAACTCTATATTTTTCGCGGAAGGGTCAGAAAAAAAGGGAAGCGGCTGCTCATTGAGCAGCCTGCTGTTTTTCATACGGATCAGTATCAGAAGCTGACGGTTTCCCTGCAGCCGGTATATTCTCTGACCAAAGGGCTTACTGTGAATATGGTTCAAAAAGCCGTACGACAGGTGCTTGATCATCTTTGCGACCAGGATTCGGCAGACTGCCTTTCTTCAGGCGTCCGGGAACGCTATCAGCTATGTTCTTACGCGGAAGCTGTCAGGCAGATCCATTTTCCGGAAGACGCAAATGCTCTTCAAAAAGCCCGAAGGCGGCTGGTCTTTGATGAATTTTTCTTTTTCCTGCTTCAGCTAAGGAGTTTGAAAGAAAATCGAAAAAAAGCAATCTGTAATCTGAAGATATCCCCGGCTGAATCGGTGAAACGGGTAATTTCCACGCTTCCTTATGAGCTTACCGGTGCACAGAAACGCGTATGGGCGGATATCGAACAGGAATTGCAGGCAGAAGCCGCAATGGCCCGGCTGATCCAGGGGGATGTCGGCTCAGGAAAAACCATTCTGGCTGTACTGGCTTTATTGACAGTTGCAGAAAATGGATATCAGGGAGCACTGATGGCTCCTACAGAAGTGCTCGCAAAGCAGCATTTTCAGTCTGTTCAGAAGCTGCTTGAAGACAATTCGCTGCCCTTTGAGGCGGTACTCCTTACCGGTTCCATGACAGCGAAGCAGAAGCGGGAGACGTGCTCCCGGATTGAATCCGGAGAAGCATTGATCGTAATCGGAACGCATGCGTTGATACAGGAAAAAGTGCTTTTTCACTCGCTGGCGCTTGTGATTACAGACGAACAGCATCGATTTGGCGTGAGACAGCGGGAGCTTCTGTCACAAAAAGGCGGCACCCCGCATACTATTGTTATGAGTGCCACACCGATACCAAGGACATTAGCCGTGATCCTTTATGGAGATCTGGACATCTCTGTCCTGAATGAGATGCCTGCAAACCGTCTTCCAATCAGGAACTGTGTGGTAGGTCCGGCTTTCAGGAAAAAAGCTTACCAGTTTATTCAGACACAGGTGGAGCTGGGACATCAGGCATATGTCATCTGCCCGATGGTCGAAGCATCTATGAATGAAGGATTTTCATCTGATCTGGAAAATGTTCTGGATTATACACAGAAGCTTCGTCAGGAGCTTTCCCGGAATATAACGGTGGAATGTCTGCATGGGCGTATGAAACCAGCTGAAAAAAATGAGATTATGGAACGTTTTCTGGAAAACAGGATTCAGGTTCTGGTCTCTACGACTGTAGTGGAAGTAGGAGTAAATGTGCCGAACGCTACAGTTATGATGGTAGAAAACGCGGAGCGGTTTGGGCTGGCTCAGCTGCATCAGCTTCGGGGACGTGTCGGAAGAGGAGATGCGCAGTCTTACTGTATTTTTCTCCATGCTGTGGATGGCGCCCGGATTCAGGAACGCCTGGATATTCTGAACCATACGAACGACGGTTTCGAGATAGCAGCAAGGGATCTGCAGATGAGAGGACCAGGCGATCTGTTTGGCATTCGTCAGAGCGGTCTGATGAATTTACGGCTGGCGGATATCTACACGGATGCGGAAATCCTGCAGCTCGCTGACGAAGCGGCAAATGAAGTTTTGAATGAGGATCCGACATTAAGCTTACCAGAGCATATGGAACTGAAAAAGAAATTTGAGGCGATCATTTCCAGACAGAGTGATTCGCTGAATTTGTAAGGAACCGGAATAACAGTCTTGTAAATTGTCAGCTTTTGCAGAGAAAATCCTGATAATGAAAAAGATACTCCCGTTGATTTACATGGAAATCTTTTTAAATCCGATGTAATTTTGGGAATATTGTGTCTTGTATTGTTGGTTTTTTTGTTATAAGATGGCGTCGTACAGAGTAATAAATTAAATAAGACTTAAAAAGAGAATCTGATACAAACTTTTTTATTCATTTGGAGGAAAGAAAAATGCCCAGAACAAAGAAAACTCAGGAAGAGCAGGTTGAGGAAGTAGTGGAGGCAGCAAAGAAGGTAGCTGCCACGACAAAAAAGGAAGCAAAGAAGGCGACAGAAAAGGCAGCGGTGGCTGTAAAAGAAGCGGCAAAGAAAGCAGACACCGTGACGACCGAGGCAAAGAAGGCTGTTGCGAAAGCTGCAAAAAAGCCTTTGAAGGAAGAGGTATATCTGCAGTATGCCGGCAAGGAGATCAATAAAGATGAGCTGGTAAAGCAGGTAAAGGAGATCTGGACCAAAGAACTCAAGAACAGGATCGGCGATATTGCGACTATTACTCTGTATCTGAAGCCGGAAGAGAACAAGGCATATTACGTGATCAATGGGGAAGTATCCGGCAGTGTTGATCTGTAATTCGGTGGATTTTGCCAGAATCTGAAATTATTTATTTGTTGTTCAGATAATGAAACCAAAGAAAGGCAGTTCGTGCAGATAACATCTGCGGCGGGCTGCCTTTTCTATCCTGATGTGCCTGACGGCGCGAAAGATGCGATGGCAGATCCGCCTGCCGGCAACTGTGCGCACCGTATACATTGCTAAATATCATCGGAGCGGATATTCAGTCTCCAGTCGAGATCACCTCTTGCAAGTCCGAGCACCAGTGACTCAGCAGTAGCGATGTTTGTCGCAATGGGAATATTGTATTCATCACAGCATCTGGAGATCGCGTAAATGTCCGGATCATTCGGACTGGCGGTAATCGGATTGTAAAAAAAGATTACCATATCCATACTGTTTCTCTCGATCATATCCATAAACTGTTTATCGCCCCCGACACTTCCGGGCAGAAACTTGTAAACCTTGAGGTTAGTCACTTCCTCTATTCTTCTGCCGGTACCGCCTGTCGCAAACAGGTGATGTCTGGACAAAATGTATTTATACGCAAGGCAAAAATTCTCGATCAGTGTTTTCTTGTTGTTGTGCGCAATAAATCCGATGTTCATCAAGATGTCTACCTTTCTGAGTTCAAATTAATCCCTTATAACATAACTATAAAGCCATTATAGCAACTTTTTCTGAAATTACAAGATTTTTTTGCCTGTTTTTAGCGAAAATAAATAAAAAAGGGATTATAGCTTGACAATCAAAAGAAATAAGGTGCATACTTCCTAGAGTATTTCATAAATATCAAATATGTATGGAGGAGAAGACCATGTTCATTCCCGTTTTGTTGTTTCTTGCCGGACTTGTTCTTTTGATAAAAGGCGGCGACTGGTTTGTGGACGGTGCGACAGGGATTGCAGGCCGTTTTCATCTGCCGGAACTTCTGATCGGCGCGACGGTCGTATCCATTGGTACGACGCTTCCGGAAGTCATGGTATCAGCCACCTCAGCAGTCAGCGGTCACAGCCAGATTGCCTATGGAAATGCAATTGGCTCCGTGATCTGCAATACTTCTCTGATCGCGGCAATCACGATAGCGGTATGTCCCGGAAGGGCAGAAAGGAAATCCCTGAAGCTTCCTGTCTGTTTCTTTTTTCTTGCCGCGCTTATTTTTGCCGGAATCGCGTATACTACAGGCTCGTTTACCAGATTATCCGGCATTGTTTTCCTTCTTCTGTTTCTGATCTATATGCTTTTGACCGTCTGGCAGATGACCCGGGGAGGAGAAAAGACATCCGGAAATGACATTTCATCCGGATATTCGGACGGGGCTGACAATTCCGGGAACACAGCTGACTTTACCTCGGATTCGGCAGAAACTACGCTGGTAAAAGAAATTTTCCTTTTGATCGTCGGAGCTGTACTCATTGCCATCGGAGCAGATCTGCTTGTCGACAACGGTACACTGATTGCTGAGGCTCTTGGTGTTCCGGAGTCTGTGATTGCCCTTACTTTTGTTGCTCTTGGCACATCGCTGCCGGAACTTGTGACCGCGATCACTTCCTTAAGTAAAGGACATGGCGCACTTTCCCTGGGAAATGTGATTGGAGCAAATCTTTTCAATCTGGTGCTGGTGTGCGGAATTTCGATTACTCTGAATCCTTTTTCGATTCCTACATCCTCGACCCTGTTTGGAATGAATGCTTCCCTGGTGCTTGATATTCCGGTAATGTTTGCAGTCATGCTGATTCTGACGGTTCCGGCTCTTCTCCATGAAAAACTCTATCGCGCACAGGGGATTCTTCTGCTCGTAATTTACGGGGCGTATTGCGTGACACAGTTTACCATGTGATAATACAAGGGCGCTGAGCGCCAGTGGCGCTCGTTTAGCGCGGACCGGAGCGGCAGCGGAGACCAAAGGGTCAGGAATGGAACACGTCGGATGAGCATATTCTCACCCGACGTGTTTTTTCATTTTGATTATCTACATTACGACTTCATTACATCGCCGCACCGGTCGTTCCGGTGCCGGTGCCGGTCATCTGGCGCTCCTGCGCCTCGATCATTTTCTTTACCATATAGCCCCCTACTGAACCATTCTGTTTGGATGTCAGGTTTCCGTTGTACCCGTCGCTGAGCGGAACGCCCAGTTCATTTGCTACCTCAAACTTAAAACGATCCATTGCACCTTTTGCTTCCGGTACTGCCGTTGTGTTGCCTGAACGATTTGACATAATAAACGCCTCCTTAGTTTTCTGGTTTTATTTATCTGAATTTGTAACAGTGCAGCTTTTTGCTGCATTCGTAGTATATGCAGTCAAAGAAGATCTAAACTGGTAATTGTTTCAATATCAGATTAAAAGCAGTTTCGAATCATAGTTTCAGAGAAATTTCTGTTGACAGTACGGCATGAAAAAATTATAATGATTGCCATGAGAGTGATAGCAGGAAAAGCGCGCAGACTGCCGCTTAAGACAATAGAGGGAGATGGCACAAGGCCGACGACAGACCGTATCAAGGAGACACTTTTTAATATTCTTCAAAATGACCTGTATGACATTCGATTTCTGGATTTATTCGCGGGAAGCGGCGACATTGGAATAGAAGCATTAAGCCGTGGTGCATGTCAGGCCTGCTTTGTTGATAACAATCGTGCCGCGTGCGACTGTATTCGTCGAAATCTTGTTTTTACGCATCTGGATAAGCAGGCGGAGGTATTTTTGTGCGACGCCGTGACGGCCTTATCGCGACTGGAAGGCAGAGCGCCTTTTCAGATTATTTTTATGGATCCGCCCTATGGAAAGGGTCTGGAGGATCAGGTGCTGAGTTATATCGCAGCGCACAGGCCGTCTTACGTAGATGAGCAGACACTTTTTATCATTGAGATGGCTCTGGAAGCCGGGACAGATCTCCTGACAGAGATGGGATATGAGATCCTGCGGGTGAAAGAATACAAGACAAATAAGCATGTGTTTCTGGCTATGAATTTACCGGAAGGGGAGCAGGTATGAAACGTGCCGTATATCCGGGCAGCTTTGACCCGGTGACAAAAGGGCATCTGGATATCATCGAGCGGGCCGCGGCTCTTGTGGATGAGCTTGTGGTCGGCGTTTTGAATAATAATGAAAAAACACCGTTGTTTTCTGTCGAAGAACGTGTTAATATGTTAAAAGATGTGACTTCTCATATTCCAAATGTACGGGTTGAAGCATTTTCCGGTCTTTCTGTGGAATTCTGCAAAAAGTGCGATGCTTCGTTTCTTGTGCGCGGCCTGCGGGCTGTGACGGATTTTGAATATGAGCTTCAGATGGCGCAGACAAACAGGAGTCTTGAGCGGGGAGTGGATACGCTGTTTTTTACGACCGCATTGAATTACGCATATATCAGTTCTACGATCGTAAAAGAGGTTGCATCTTACGACGGCGATATCTCCGGATTCGTGCCGCCGAAGGTAGCCGAACGTGTTTATGCCAGGATTGGACATGCCGGAATGCGCGAAGTTAAAGGAGTATAAATCAAAAGTAAGGAGAGAGTTATCATGGCCAGCAGCAGAATTGAACAGATTATTGAAGAAATCGAGGAGTTTATCGACAGCTGTAAGTTTCAGCCCCTTTCCTCCACCAAGATTGTTGTGAACAAGGAGGAGCTTGAGGAACTGTTAAGGGAACTGCGTATGAAGACTCCGGATGAGATCAAACGTTATCAGAAGATCATCAGCAACAAGGACGCGATTCTGGAAGATGCGCAGTCCAAAGCCGACGCGATCATTGCGGATGCGCAGGCGCAGGCACAGAAGATTGTCAGTGACAGCGAAGTCATGCGCGTTGCGATGGAGCAGTCCAGACAGCTGATCGATGAGACAAACGCACAGGCACAGGATATTATGGATCGTGCGACGGAGGATTCGAACAATATCCGTATGAGCGCCATTCGCTATACCGACGACATGCTCAGCAATCTGGAAAAGATCATGAGTCACACGATTGAGACAGCAGGGACAAAATACAGCAATTTCATCAATTCTGTTCAGTCCTGCTACGATATCGTAAGTAAGAACCGTTCCGAGCTTTCCCCATCTGTAGAGCCTTCCAGCTATACGCAGCCGGAGCCGGAACCGGAAGAGGAATCTCTGGACGAGTAAGATTTCATTTATGCAGAAACAGGACAGCTGCTGAAAGCAGAATTGCGAGCAGGGTGATTTTCACCCTGCTTTTTATGTAGCCTGAAAGCATCTCACTGTCCATTTTTGCAATGCCTGCGCTCTGAGCAAGGGCTGACCAGCCTCCGAATGCTGCCAGAGCAGAAACGGCAATATATTTTACAGCATATGGCAGGGAAGATTCAGCAATCATGTGAATGCCGCTGGACACTTCGATGCCTGCAGTAAGCAATAACACCGCGGCATTGGAAACCGGGAGAATATGTGTCATGATACCGGTGAGCACGGCAAACAGCATGATGTATGCGCACAGGCGCAGAGCACTGTTCATTGCACCATTCAAGCAGTCGTCGATGACGGCGAAGGAAAGTGGTTCGCCCTGCTTATCATTTGGTAATGATTCTGTTTGTGACAGATCGGTGTCTGTTGTGTATGCGTGGGAACGGGTTTTTCGTAATCCTGCATCTGCGATACCGACAAGCATGGCTGCTCCGAGTATCTGAAACAGGAACCATCCTCCTTTTCCGGAACATTTCATCTGTTCCGTTGAGAGATAGGAGAGAATAAAACCGGGACTTAAGTTATTTGCAAATCCCTGCAGCCTGCACATTTCTTCATGGGAAATTTTTTTCTGCTGATAAAGCTCTGCAGAAAGCCTGGCTCCGACAGGAAAGCCGCACAGGAACCCCGCCAGAATGACAAACACTCCGTATGCAGAACACCTGAACAGGCGCATGAAAGGAGCCAGGAAGGATTTTGGCAGATCGTTAGGGCAAAGGATCCGGATCAGCATCGAGCTTAAGAACAAAAATGGAAAGAGAACCGGAAAGACAGAATGATACCAGAACAGAAGTCCTTCCAGGGCAGCCTGGGCTGCTATGCGTGGAAAACTGGTCAGGCTAAGAAACAGAATCAGAATCAAAAATACCATTCGTTTTCGCATGGCGTTATCCTCCCATTGGTTTTCTGTACTTTTTTGTGAATCCTTCAGTTAATGCAGTTTCGGTTCTGAATCAAGACTATGAATCTCAATCTCGGAATATGATACCATGTTTCGGGCATATCGTATTTACAGTGGAGGATAAAGGGATATGTGGAGAATTTTTTCCAGACGTCTGCTGTTTTTGTTCTTTCTTATATCTGTGTCGGTATGGTTTTCCGGCTATCTTTATCAGCAGTCGGCTGCCGGAGCTTTGCATGCGAAAGTGATCGGAACGGACGAATTCCGGAAAATGCAGCTTTCCAATCAGACACTTTCCCTGATGCTGGAGGCGTCCGCTTCTGAAGACATACTTCCTGGGGATGTTATGACCATCCTGTATCCGTTTTCCGGGGAAGGAAGCATAAAGACAGGCCGCAGTACCCGCTCTTTGGAGTCCGGTCTTTCAAAGATTGCGCTCTGGAGAACCCGGCTTATCAGAAGGAATCGAAATGGCTATTTCGCGCTTCGGGAGGCATATGCGGCAATCTGGAACGACGTAGAGTGTTTTCCTGTGACCGGCACTTCTGTTTATTATGAAAATAGCTGGATGTTCGAGAGAAACTATGGCGGAAAACGAGGACATGAAGGGACAGACCTGATGCCGGCCGCTGATCTGGCCGGTGTCTTTCCGGTCGTAAGCATGACAGACGGTGTGGTGGAAAAGATCGGCTGGCTGGAGCAGGGGGGTTACCGCATCGGAATACGTTCTCCGAGCGGCGGCTATTTTTATTACGCGCATCTTGACTCCTATGCGCAGAAATTTTCGGAGGGAGATGCTGTATTTGCCGGCGAACAGCTGGGAATGATGGGAAATACCGGATATGGGGAAGAGGGAACTGCCGGCAGATTTGCAGTGCACCTGCATGTGGGAATTTATATCAGGGCGGATACGGGGGAGGACGGCGGCTCTCTGGACGAACTGAGTGTGAATCCGTATTGGGTGTTACGTTATGCGGCGATGCTTTGAAAATACGGTCCGGATGATCCTGCAGGAACAAACTTTGACATTAAGATAAACTTTATGGCAAATTCAATTGCCCTTGTGATATCCGGTTTTCTGTGCTAGAATACGCGTAACTGTTTTGTTATCCGATCTTAAACACTTTTGGAATAAAAAAAGAGCAGAATTCCTTGATTTTT
>JAJQIL010000147.1 GCA_021199235.1 Lachnospiraceae bacterium
ACTGCTTACTCCGTTCTCCCCATCTCCGATGGGGGCTTAATGGACGTTCAGTTAAAATATTCGGATATTTATTTGATCGTATTCCATAAACCATAGTTCCCTGCGTAATATTTTTCATATATTAATTCCATTCTATATATTGTATTCCTTTTTCCATTTATCTCATATTCATAATGTGTTTCACTCACAGGCTACCGATTTTATATTATCTGACGCAAATCTTCCGGTATGCTGTGGATGTCCTGAAACGTGTACAGAATTTCCACATTTAAGTTCCCGCAAACTGCTTCTATTCTATCTCCAATTTTCCCATCAAAATAAGAGCCCTGTGATAAGGCTCTTATTTCGAGTACCATTTCGTCATCTACAAAACGCTTTGGTCACTGCACTGTCCGTTTCGGACCTGTGCACACATTGAATCGTTGCCATATTGGATATCAGGATTCCTGCAGCATCTGCGTTTCAATTTTGCGTACCCTTTGTAATGGTACACCTATAAAAGAAGCTATCTTATCAATAGACAACGATCCATCGCGCAGCATTCTTTCAATAACCGCATTTTGCTCTTCTTCTGCTTTTTTTGCAGCTTTTTCGGCTGCTTTTTCGGCTGCTTCTTCCGCTGCTATCTTCTTCTCGCTCTCGATATGAATCTCCAAAATACGATCCTGATCATACAGATCCATCATCATCGTGACCACCTCTTTCTTCCTGGATTCCAGATATTCTTTCAGCACATTCTGATCCATGCAGATCCTTAGCGTCTCCGAAACAGCCTTTACCGTTCTCCCGTGCAGACGAACCTGTTCGTTGAATACTTTGGAAAATATTACATACTGCCCAATGATGTCCTCTCCATCGCTCCGCTCCGGGTTCACAGTTCCATAAAGCATCTTCACCTTCACTTCGACAGCTGATTGCCGCTCCGCAAAGAATTCTTCCATGAGAGAAATCTCTTTCGGATGCTTCTTCCGGTCTCCGGTATAGATCACGTACAGCTCCGACTCCGGCAATTCCACTTTCCGGCTGCCGTACAGATCCGCCTTTTCCCTGTCCAGATGCTCCTGAAGGGACTGAACGAGATACAGCAACGCACGGACAATAATATTCATCGACCAAGTGGACTGTGCCTCTGTCAGGATCATCAGTTTTCCATTTACCATAAAGCCGAGATCGTTGTACTGACCGTTGATAAGCACGTTGTTGATCGTAATGTCCGTCAGCGAATCCTCTGTCGCTGTCTTATCCTCCGGATGTAACGCCTGATAAAGCTGGAGCAGATATCTCTTGTCCCGGAACAAATCGGTAAATACACTGTCCTTCGCCCGGTGTTTCGCCGTCCGGGAATCTTCGACGTCCGGCTTCGCAGTGGTACTTCCGCTTCCGTCATCCGGCTTCACGGCACTGGACGAGCTGCTGGGCATAGTGGGCCGCTTCTTCTTCTTTTTCTTCTGCATCTTTGCACCTCCGTAAACAAATATGGTTTTCGGAATTCCTTCCGTGGTTTACTTTTGGTGCAGCTTCATTATAAATCAATCCCTGCTGCCCTGCAAGTGCCGTTTTCGGCCCCCTGGAAGTCCTTCCGCTTATAAAAACGTTTCAGCGGAGGTTTTGTGACAGCGATTGCAGAAAAAAATGACACGAATTGTGGCATTATGATGAGCCTGCGCAAATTATCTTTTGAGGGCTCGTTGAGTCTTACTTCATAAAGCTTATAGGTCACTGTATAGATTTTGGGCATACATGCCGCTTTCTATCAGTCTCCTCATAAAAAGCTTTTCCCATCAAATAAAAGCCCTGTGATAAAGCTCTTATGAATATTCCGGTTCTCCCATTTTCGTGGGTGATCTTGCCGTTTTCGTCGGTGTTTCACCCACATATCCGCAAGCTCTTCCGTTTTCGTAGGTGCCAATTTAAACTTTCCGTATTAATCGGTGTTTTTCATCCAACACCGCATTTTCCGGAAGTTCTTCTATTTTCATCGGTGATTCTTGCTCCCATAGTATTTTCTGATCGAATGACAGGATCACAATCCAGCATGGACACCTCTACGCCGTATATGATTACAAAACATCTGTAAAGGGTGCTTCGCATCGCTGTCGCGACAAGCCCTTGACAGATCTTTTGTAATCATATGGACGACAATCAAGCAGAAATCAGACGATTTCTGCAGTTTACACTGCTGAATCTGACCTCGAATTACCACTACGCGATGAATCTCCCGATTTTTCTCAACTTTTGATAGCCAGATGCTTTACCATAGGGTCTCCATGTTGTATGATTCTTTCGCCAAAAAAAATAATATAAGGAGGTAAACACCTATGGCAAAACATCTGACCATCAACCGTCGTTACCAGCTCCCACCAGATCTGGAGATCATCTCAGACGTGGAGAATCCGGCGCTGAACCGGATTGACATCCGCGTTAATTATCCAAAGCAGGAACGCGTCTGCCCGAATTGCGGCTTCCACCACTGTGTGATCAAGGATTCCGGTCGCGACCAGACTGTACGGCATCTGCCAGCTATCAGCTGCTCTGTCTTTGTCACTTTCCACTGCCGGCGCTTTCTGTGTAAGGACTGCGGCTCTTCCTATTATGAACCTATCCCATGGATCCATGAGAGGCTTCATATGACAAAGGCCCTCATGATGGATATCTGCCTGAAACTGGTGGATATGAAATCTGTCCACGCGATCGCTGCCGAAGAAATGGTCACAGATGAGGTGGTCACTGGTGTCCTGAACACCATTTCCTTCGACCGTCCCGCACATCTGCCTGAAATCCTCTGCTTCGATGAATTCAAGGGCGATTCAGGTGAATGGAATTCAGAACGCGAGCGTTGGGATGTCCAGAAATTCAACTGTAACGTCACTGACGGTGCTAACCATATCCTCATTGATGTCCTCCCTTCCATCAAGCCTGACTACGTGAAAAACTATTTCATGCAGTACTCTCTCGAAGAGCGCCGACATGTCCGCTATTTCAGCTGTGATATGAGCAACGGTTTCATTTCCGTTGCCAAAGCCTGCTTCCCAAATGCCACCATCTGCATTGATATGTTTCACGTCGTGAAGCGCCTCAATGATGGGATGGACACGCTCAGGAGACGTATACAGGCCTCCCTCACAGATTCACAAGCGGAATACGCACAGCTCGCAGATGCCGAGACTGACCCGGATAAACGTGATTCCCTCCTTGCCAGTATGCAGCTTGAGCATGACCGTTATAAGCTTCTCAAAAATGCACGGCTGCTGCTTGTAACAAAAGAATCCTCAAAGGAAGAGCTCTGGGGCACCAGCATGGTACGGAAGCGTGAACGTCTGGAGCGGGCTTTGGCTCTTTCCCCTGACCTGCAGGAAATGTATGACCGCCTCCAGGAATTCCATGTCATTCTGGAACGGAACGAGTATTCTCTCCAGCGAGCAGACTTCACTGTCTGGCTGGACCGTTGCCTGTCTTCTGAAGTTCCGGAGATCCGGTCTGCCGCCACCACCCTGAAACACTGGCGCGGATATATCCAGAATACCTGGCGCAACAAGCAGGTTTCGAATGGCGTATGCGAAGGCATCAATAATAAAATAAAGATCTTCAAACGTACTTCTTATGGCGTTCATGACTTTGAGTCGTTCCGCCGCCGTCTGCTGCTTGTCTGCGGCTCCATCCATGAATCTCGCGAACCAGCCACAACTTTTCGAAAATAAATCAATGATCAGGAGGTATCACGTTATGACCCAGAAACAATTATCCGCATTCTTAGACAATACTGAAACCCTCAGCGAATTAAAATCCAAGACCCCGGAACCTGTAAACGAGTACATCCGCTACCTGGAACGCCGCAATTTCGCACTCTGGGACGTCTTCTACCAACACCACCTTGGAGCTGAAGCAGAGGCGTATGTCAAAGAACATGGAGATGACCCGGTTCCTTTTGAGTGGTGACTGTTTTTGCAGTTGTGTATCAATCACAGGAGGTAAAGCCTTAAATTTTCGCATTTAAAAAGGGCCATCACGCCCTGAGCATCGGCCACTCGGAGGCCGTACATACAATATAAATCGTTTCATATTTCTCCTTTTTTGAAGTCTATTTGAGGATAGGCTGGCGGTAGCATGCCCATTTTTAATAGAACATGGATAAACGCAGCTCTATCCTCTCCTATCCATGCCGCCTCGTCCAACAAGTCAGCAGGATATTTCATTGCTATAGCTATATCTGATTATGTAAAACACCCAGTTACCAGTCTCCCGTCTGAGAACCCCCGATCAGAATCACCCATATATCCGGGAGATATCACCTATTTTTCCGGGAGAGCCAATATTCCGGCCATTTCTGGACCGCCAGTCCGGACGCACGATACCGCTAATCCGGGCTGATGGATACCGCGATTCCGGTCATCAGTACCGCTGATAAAATTTCGACATTATTTTGGTTCTCCATTTTGCCACATTTTTTAGCTACAGCTTAGTTTTGCTGAATCACTTGCAAGTGTCTCCCCATTGCCATGGAGCATTCGGTTTTCGGGGTACTGATTACGATATGCGTTTTGGAGCCGGATTTTCCGGCCGTGTCGTTGATGCGTGAAACCGTTCTCCGGATGGAAACCGTCCCGCTCTCCCAGTCAAAATCTTCCCACTTAAGAGCGCACACCTCGCCTTCCCGAATTCCCGTATAAATGCAAAGAAGCACGCCTGATGTGAACGGCGTGTCTTCTTTGATGGCCTGTGTTTCCAGTCGTTTCCGTTCCGCGCCTGTCAGGACTTTGACCGGCGATTTTTTGACTGTGACCGGCACAGACTCCGGTATTTCATCAAGGAAATGACAGGACTTTGCGTACCGAAGGATCCGGCTGAGAATGGATTTGATCTCGGAGACGGTCTTATCGGAAAGCGGACCTTTGTCTTTGATGCGCCCATGGTGCTTTTTTTCAGTCAGGAAATCCGCAATCATGGCGGAATCCACTTTTTTTGATATCAGCCTCCCCGAACGTGGGAAGCAGATGCTTTTCGACCATGACGGAATAAAATGCGAATGAGGATTCTTTCCACGCCAGCTTTTTGGACGAAAGCCACTGTTCTGCAATTTCGCGGAAGGTGACCTGCGGTTTCTGCGCCATTTCGTCGAAGGATTCCGGAGAAATGGACAGCGGCAGCACACTGTCCAGAAAGGAAAATTCGGAATGTTCGGCGGTCGCGGGCGACGGCGGGACGTTACGTGTCGGTGCCGTGGGTGACGCCAGGGGATTAAGTACCGGTGCCGCGGGCGACGGCGGGGTATTGAGTACCGGTGCTGCGGATGACGGCGGGACTTTGTAACTTGCGAGAAAAGCAAGCTTCTTCGCCCGTGCCTCCGCATAACTGTGCGCAAATAAAGACTTATATCTGGTCCTGCCATTGACCGGCGGACCGATGACGACACGGGCTTCCCAGCGGCCATCGCGTCTTTTGTGAATGTTTTCTCCTCGTCTTCCCATCTGATTATTCCTCGCTTCCCATTCTTTATTATGATAATAAATCGCGGCCATTTTCTGACCACGAATCTGACCACGGATGATGAAATTTCTTTTCATTGTACTCTTTCAGATATTGGAAAATCAAGGAATTTTCTGCGTTCGTCTTGACAGGCAGTCCGATATGATGTAGAATTCAAAGGTCTTTTAAGACAATATATGGTGAGATAGAACATTTTGGTATTGTTTTCAGGATACTCCCTTATTATCCTACTTAGGGAGTATTTTTATTTGCAATATGCGGCCTTTTCCGCAAAAATTTCACCCGATTATGCTCCCGCACGATGGCTGAAGAATAAACGGGTGAAAATGAATTGTTCGAACTATCTTTTCGTAATTTTTTCAGGCATCCCTGAAGCCCGCCCGCATCAGGAAGCCCTCACTGCAGCCTGACCATCTCGCACCGCAGCCGCCGGATGATTCGCTTTTCAAGGCGGGAGATGTAGGACTGGGAGATGCCGAGCAGATCGGCGACTTCCTTCTGGGTCTTTTCTTCGCCGTCTTTGGTGTTGATTCCGAAGCGCAGCTGCACGATGGTTCTCTCACGTCCGGAGAGCTTGCTGATCGCGTTCTGCAGCACTTTGTACTCAGCCTCGGTCTCCATACCGCGGGAGATTTCGTCTTCGTCTGTACCGAGAATGTCGGAAAGCAGCAGTTCATTCCCGTCCCAGTCCATGTTCAGGGGTTCCTCGATGGAGACTTCCATTTTGTTTTTACTGTTTCGCCGCAGGTACATCAGGATTTCGTTTTCGATGCAGCGGGAGGCGTAGGTGGCCAGCTTGATCTTTTTTTCCGGGTTGAAGGTGTTGATTCCCTTGATCAGGCCGATCGTTCCGATGGAGACGAGATCCTCTGTGCCGACGCCTGTATTGTCGAATTTTTTCGCTATGTATACGACCAGCCGCAGATTGTGTTCAATCAGCTTTTTCTTCGCTTTTGCGTCGCCCTTTTCGCCGAAGACGGACAGAAGCTCCCGCTCCTCTTCCGCGTTCAGGGGCGGCGGCAGTACCTCCGACCCTCCGATATAATGACAGTCTCCCGGCCGTGCAAATAACAGTTCTCTGGGACCTGCTGTCATTTTGAATTGAAATCGCTGTGGAACTGCAACTTTTACTATCATGGCATTTCTGGCTTCCTTTCCTGGTGGTTATTTTTTAGATTGTGAGTAAATATTCTGTTCGGAACCTCACTCCTGCTGTTTTACCGTCAGTTATGGCGGCGCATGCTCCGGGTGCAGGATCATCTGACAGGTCTCTTTTTTGCTTAACTCTCCTTCATAAAGAGCGAGAAGCGGTCTTTGAAAACTTTTGCTTCCCAATCGGGTAACGACCCGCATCTCGTCGAACACGACAGCACGCATCCATCCGTCCGATTCTCCAAGGGTATGATAGGGAATCAGGCAAAACCCCTGCCGTTCCTCCCATCCTTCTCCCAGCAGTTCTTCCAGTACCGTTTCTTCGGCAATGCTGACCGGACGGCCGGTTACCGGTTCAGTGAGCTGATTGCCGGTATCGACGAATCCATGAAGGACAAGCGAGCGTTCGCCTTTTCGGATGGTGATTTCTGCCGCCCTGCCGCCTTTTTGGATCTGACGCCCAAGAGAGCGTGTCAGTCCATATGCCGCTATTGCCGCCAGTGCAGATACAGCCGTCACGGACAGGGGAAGCAGCGAGCATAATGCCTCAGCCGCACCGCCGAAGCAGACGGTCACGGCCAGCAACATAAGGGTCCCGTTCCGGTTGTGTCTCCACTCTTTTTTCAAAGGGCGTTTCCACAGCGCGGCGGCAGCAGCGGCAGGCAGACTCATCGGAAAGAGCATCGGCATTCGCAGACAGACAAATGCTGTCATGCAGACTGCACTCAAAAGAGCACCTGCAGCCAGTCGTTTCCATGAAACGACCGCATGACAGAGTATTCCCGTGACCGCCAGCAGTATGACTCCGATGAGGAACTGCTCTGCAAAAAACTGATCAATGTAGATTTCGTAATACATACTAATAATCGAGCAGGAGGCGGCTTGACGACTCCTGCTCGCGCGCGGGCCGGGGCGCTTCAGCCGCAAAACACCCTGCCCGGCCCTGCGCAAAAAAGCCCTGCGGAGTAACTGCGATGAGTATACTCCACAGGGCTTTTCCTTTTTTGTCAAAACGTGGGACAGGTTTTTAATTTTTTATCGACAGGATTCGCCCATCGCGAAGCGATTATGCATGGGCGAATCCGTCCTGCCGCCGAACGGCGCTGGACGTCCAGTGGACGTCCGTTTAGCGCGGACCGGAGCGAAGCGAAGATGTGAGGGGGCGCTTCATCTTTCGCCAGGTTCTCAGATTCCAGACAGCACAGACCGCACCTGCGCAACAAATGCAGCATCCATCTGTCCGGGAGCGGATACGGCTCCGGCTGAGGCAAACGTCACTGAAGAACCGGTCAGGGTGCCTGCGAGACGGGTAATTCCGCCTAAAGCACCCATGGACATCATTATATACGGACGGTCCACAAGCCGCTCTTTCATTTCTACAGCTGCTGTCATAAGAGAAAGCACGTCATACTCACAGCGCGGCATCACGGCTGCTTTCGTGATATCGGCTCCCAGCTGCTGCATCCGCGTGAGCAGACCGGTAATCTTATCCGGCGCGGGAGTCTTTTCAAAATCGTGAAAGGACATGACCACTTTCACGCCGTTTTCGTGCAGCTCATAGCAAAGGCCACTTATAAAATCCTCACCCCGATTGTATTCGAGATCAACGAGATCAGCCTGATTTTCAGCTGCCTGCCGGTTCAGTGCTGCGTAATCTTCAGGCGTAATCTCCCGCTCCCCGCCTTCTTTTTTCGTCCGGAAGGTAAAAAGAATCGGCAGATCAGGCAGTGCCTCGCGCAGCGCGGTCAGTTCCTCAATCGGGTCTCCTTCAAAGAAATCCGCGCGCAGTTCAACCATGTCGCACGGCACTGTGCGGATGTTTTTTACCTGTTTTTCCAGTTCCTGAAGTCCGCACGCCGTCACCGGAACGCAGATCTTCGGAAAACCGTCTCCGAGAATGAGTCCACGGACGGCAATCGTATTTTTCTTTTCTGACATATTTTTATTCTCCTGATTCTGATCATAACAATTGCGAAACTGCTGCTTTCCAAATGATTCTTCTCATGCTATACTGTGACAGGCATAATTACCATTATATTTTTATGTAATCATACCTGTCAGTATTGTTCTGAAATATTGTTCTGGACTGTTATTCTGAACTGTTATAAAAAACATTTTACGGAGGTCATTACCATGCAAATTACCGGCCATACCCGACTGGCCTGCCTGATCGGCTCGCCTGTCGCACACAGCATTTCCCCTATGATGCACAATGAGGCGTTCCGGCTGCTGGATCTGGATGCCGTCTATCTGTGCTTTGACACAAAGGACAAAGACCTTGGGACGATGATCCGGGCGCTACGCGATATGAACGTCCTTGGCTTCAATGTCACCATGCCGGACAAAGAACGTGTCATGGAGCATCTGGATGAGCTCTCCCCGGCCGCTAAGATGATTGGCGCGGTGAATACGGTGAAAAACGAAAACGGCCGGCTGATCGGCTGCAATACGGACGGTGAAGGCTATATCCGTTCCTTAAGCGATGTCGGATATGAGGTCACCGCCGGTGAGATGTGCCTTCTGGGCGCGGGCGGCGCGGCATCCTCGATCGCTGTACAGGCTGCCTTAAGCGGCGTGCCGGTCCTGCATATCCTGAACCGGAAAAACGGCCGTTCTTATCCAAACGCTGTACGCCTGGCAGAGCAGATCAATGCCGGCACCAGCTGTCAGGCGGATGTCATTGATCTGAATGACGCGGCTGCCGTCGGCAGCTGTGTAAGGACAAGCACGCTTCTCACAAATGCCACCTCGGTCGGGATGGCTCCGCACACGGATGCGGTCCCGCTGCCGGATCTGTCCTGTCTGCACCCCGGTCTGACCGTATCGGATATTATCTACAATCCGCGCCGGACCCTGCTTCTTAAAGAAGCTGCAAAGCACGGCTGCAGAACCGTGAACGGACTCTATATGCTGCTCTACCAGGGTGCGGCCGCATTCCGCATCTGGACCGGACAGGATATGCCCATTGAGCCGGTCCGTACGAAATACTTTTGTTAACAGTTCAGAACAGGCCTGCTGTTCCAAATAAAAAGATATTTCTGTTAAAAAAGGGGCTGCATAAGCAGCCCCTTATCTCAGCTTCTTCTCAGGAAATCCGGAATCTGGATATCTTTCTCCTGCACTCTTCCGCTCGGAGTGCGTGTCGAACCGGCCGTGCTCTGGGAACCGGTGCGGATCGGAGATACGGAAGGCATCTTCGGAAGCGTTGACGGTGCCGGAGAAGGTGAAACTTCTCTGTGAGAACCGTAGGTGCGCCTTACATTGCGCTCCGGCTTCGCGTTGTTTGCGTCCTCAAGCCCGGTTGCGATCACGGTGATGCTGCACTCATCCGCGTAGGTATCGTCATACATCGCGCCGAAGATGATGTTCGTATCGTCTCCGGTCAGCTCCTGTACGTAGCTTGCTGCATCGTTTGCATCGATCAGGGAGATATCTCCGGAAATATTAATGATCACGTGGCTCGCACCCTCAATGGTCGTCTCAAGCAGCGGGCTTGATACCGCCTGCTTCACTGCCTCAAGAGCCTTGTCGTCGCCCTTGGACTGGCCGATACCGATATGGGCGATGCCTTTGTCTTTCATGACTGTCTGTACATCGGCAAAATCCAGATTGATCAGAGCCGGCAGGTTGATCAGGTCTGTAATGCCCTGCACCGCCTGCTGCAGTACTTCATCCGCCTTCTTCAATGCTTCCGGCATCGTCGTGCGGCGGTCTACGATCTCAAGGAGCTTGTCATTCGGGATGACGATCAGCGTATCCACATTCTCTTTCAGCTTCTCAATGCCCATCAGGGCGTTATTCATACGGGTCTTCGCCTCAAAACGGAACGGCTTCGTCACAACGCCGACCGTCAGGATACCCATCTCTTTCGCAATACCGGCTACGACCGGTGCCGCACCGGTACCGGTGCCGCCGCCCATACCGCAGGTAACGAACACCATGTCCGCGCCCTGAATTGCCTGACGAATCTCTTCTGTACTTTCTTCAGCTGCCTGCTGACCGATCTCCGGTCTCGCTCCGGCGCCAAGTCCTTTCGTCACCTTCTCGCCGATCTGGATCGTTGAAGGCGCCTTGCTCATAAGAAGAGCCTGTTTATCCGTATTAATGCCGATGAACTCCACTCCGGCAATTGTATCCTCAACCATTCGGTTCACTGCGTTGTTCCCGGCGCCGCCGACTCCGATCACGATAATCTTCGCGGCAGACTCCATTTCATTTGACATAATCTCTAACACCGTGTCTCCTCCTTCTTGCAGTCCGGCATCCTATTCTATACAGGTAACTGTTCTGTACTTTCGCAGTTACATATACCGTTTCATGCGGTCTGCGCCGCAAGTGCGCGGGCCTGTCCTGATTCTGAACAGAGTCACTGTCAGGCATCTATGTATATCTGCACACACTACCTCATATAATATAATTTCTTTCCGGAATTATCAAGTGTTTTTTCTTATATTTTCACTGGAATATGGGCCATTTATGATAATGTCCTTATATACCACAAGAGAAAATGTCCC
>JAJQIL010000048.1 GCA_021199235.1 Lachnospiraceae bacterium
TTGGGACATTTTCTCTTGTGGTATATAAGGACATTATCATAAATGGCCCATAATTGGAAACGATAGTCATATTTTGGGGGCTTTAAAAATTATCAGAATATGATATACTGGTCTCTGACGTGCTCAAATGAACAGGAGCGCGCAGGGATGAGAAGCTGCGTTAAGAATATGTGTTAAAAAATGCAGCTTTTCTGATTTTCTACATAGAAAGCACAAAGAGAAAGGATTATTTTTATGAAACGGAAGAATTTTCTGGTATTGATGGGGATGGCCGCGGTGCTGACGCTTACCGCGTGTGGAAACTCTGGTGACAGCGGTAACGATTCGGCGGAGACCGAAGCAGTGACCGAGGCAGCGGAGACAGAAGCTGCGACGGAGGAAGAGACTGCGGCAGCGGAGACAGACACAGAGGAAGAAACTGAGGCAGCGGAAGCAGATACGGAAGAAGAGACCGAGGCCGCAGAAGCAGACACTGAGGAAGAGACCGCGGCAGCGGAAGCGGATACCGAGGAAGAGACCGAAGCAGCGGCGGAGACGGAAGCTGATACGGAAGAAGAGACCGAAGCAGAGGAGGATACCGAAGAAGAATCCGCAGAGGAGACTGAGGAGGAATCCGCAGAGGAAGAGTCCGAAGAAGAGTCTGCGGAGTCTGATACGGAGGAAGAATCTTCCGAAGAAGAGACGGAGGAAGGCGTCACGATCGGCGACGTTGATACCGTTACGGATCTGGATACAGATGAGACAGAGACCGAAGAGGAGACTGAGGCGGTGCGCCCGACCTATACGGCATCGGATTATGTGGTGCTCGGTGAGTACACGGGCCTGACGGTTGAGGTCGAGATTGAAGAGGTTACTGATGAGGACGTTCTGGAAGAAGCGGAACTGATGATCAGCTATTCGGATGCGGTAGAGACTCTGACGGAAGGTACCGTAGAGGATGGCGATACGGTTGACATCACCTACGTTGGTACAATTGACGGCGAAGAGTTTGACGGCGGTTCAGGAGATTATGAGCTGGAGATCGGTTCGGGCACCTTCATCGAAGGCTTTGAGGAAGGCCTGATCGGCGTGGAAGTGGGCGAGACAGTAGATCTGGATCTGACCTTCCCGGAGGATTATTATTATACGGATCTGGCCGGTGTGGACGTGGTGTTCACGGTTACCGTGAACGGCATTCAGTCTGTGCCGGAGCTTTCGGATGAAGTGGTAGAGATCGCGTCGGACGGCGAGTACACGGATGTGGATTCTTATCTGGCATATATCCGCGAATATCTGGAGGAAGATGCGGAGTATTATTACGAGAGCGATGTGCAGGAGGCCATTTACGCGGCGGTTGCTGCCGGATGCGAGGTGGAGGATTATCCGCAGGATCTGGTCGATTACAGCATGGATGAGGCGATTGCTTACTACGAGTACTACGCGGCGCTTTTCTCCATGGAGTATGAGGACTTTATCGAAACTTATTTCGGTTCGGTAGAGACGTTTGAGGAGGAACTGGAAGCCGCGGTGAAGGACAGCGTGAAAGAGGAGCTGATCCTGATGGCGATCGCGGAGGCTGAGGATCTGGATCTCACCGATGAGGAGTATGAGACAGGCCTGGAGCAGTACGCGGAGGATTACGGCTATGATTCCGGCGAGGACATCGAGGCGGAGTACGGCGAGACGGAAATGCGCCGCTACATCCTGCTGGACAAGGTGTTTGAATTCCTTGTAGAGAACAATACCGTGGAGCAGGTCACAGAGGCTGAGACAGAATCCGAGAGCGAGACAGAGACTGAGGAAGAGACAGACGCTGCTGACGACGCAGAGGATGCGGAAACGGATGCTGCTGACGACGCGGAAGAAGAGACAGAAGCGGATACGGCTGCGGATGAAGAGACGGAAGAGGAAAGCGCTTCGGAGGAGACTGAGGAGCTGACGGAGTCTGAGACGGACGCTGACTGATTTTGAGATGAGACGGACGCTGATTGATTTTGAACTGAGATGGATGCTGACTGATTTTGAGATGAGACGGATGCCGGCCGGTCATGATCGACCTGATATGTGACCGAAGCGCGGCTGTGAAGGTACTGAACAGCTGCATCGATGCATAGTATCCTGTCCTGCCGCATAGACTGCAACAAACGAACTGCCCGCGAAGTGTCTGTGGCCGCCCTTCCTGTGAGCGGCGCGGCAGATTCGCGGCGGCAGGGATATCGGGAGCAGTACAGCGGTATGAGACATCTGTCAGACAGGGAACTTTTAAACAAAGTAAGCGCATGTTCCGGACAAATCCGCAAAAGGGTTTGTACGGCAATCAG
This sequence comes from Lachnospiraceae bacterium, assembly GCA_021199235.1. Classification (GTDB taxonomy): domain Bacteria; phylum Bacillota; class Clostridia; order Lachnospirales; family Lachnospiraceae; genus Choladousia. Next base: position 2,301 of record JAJQIL010000048.1, read on the forward strand.
ATCATCAAAACAGTTACGGGTAAAGAAAAAGGCGGCGGTGGCGGTGTTGTTTATCGCCGCCTTTTTTGCAGGGAGAGGAGCCGCTCGGCTGACGGAAGATCCGGACGGCGTTCCTGCATTTTCGGAGATGGCGGGTGCGGTCAGGAACGCTCCGGCCAAAGTGCTTACCGCATTGGGAAACCGCTTCACGGGCGGCGTTTCTTCTGCTGTGGAAAACTGGGGCTTAAGCTTTCAGGAGGAAGGGCAGCCGCCGGTGGCGAATGCCACGAAGGAGGAGCTGGCGCAGTATGACGCTTATTATGCCGGAGATTCGGCGGAAAATGTCATTTACCTGACCTTTGACTGCGGATATGAGAACGGCAACACGCCCGCGATTCTGGAAGCCCTGAAGAAGCACGGTGCATCCGCGACTTTTTTTGTTGTGGGGAATTTTGTTGAAGACAATCCAGAGCTGCTGAAACAGATGCTTGCGGAGGGACACACGGTGGGAAACCACACCGCGCATCACCCGGATATGTCGGCGATCGCGGACCTGGAATCCTTTCAGGCGGAAATAGAAGAGCTGGAGGAGCTTTTTTACGAGGCGACCGGGCAGGAGATCACGAAGTATTACCGCCCGCCGCAGGGCAAATACAGTGAGAACAATCTTTCCATGGCGCAGCAGCTGGGGTATAAGACGTTTTTCTGGAGCCTGGCCTATGTGGACTGGTATCAGGACGATCAGCCGACCGAGGAGGAAGCGTATGAAAAGCTGCTTGGTCGGATTCACCCGGGTGCGATCGTGCTGCTGCACAATACTTCCTCGACGAACGCGGCGATCCTGGATGACATCCTGACAAAATGGGAGGAGATGGGCTACCGATTCGGGACGCTGGAAGACATTGTTTGAGCGAAGCAAGGGATAATAAGCGGCGCAAGGCGCTGGACGTCCGTTTAGCGTGGATCAAAGCGGAGCGAAGAAAACCGCAAAAAACAACGTGTCTGCGGTGGATGCTGCGGTTTGGTGTCTGACACGGATGTGACGCTTTAAGGGAGAAAACCAACAATGGAGAAGTACCTTCTGGATCAGTTAACAGAATATGCCTCGTCGGACGCCTACCCGCTGCATATGCCGGGGCATAAGCGTCAGATGAGACTGATACAGGATCCGTATTCCATTGATATCACGGAAATTGACGGCTTTGATAATCTGCATCACACAGCCGCATCAGAGGAAGCGTCTCCGGAAGGAATCCTTCACGCGGCGCAGAGGCGCGCGGCCGCGCTGTATGGAGCAGATGAGACGTATTATCTGATCAACGGGAGCACCTGCGGAATCCTGGCGGCGGTGTCGGCCTCCCTGCGTCGGGGCGGGCGGATCCTGATGGCGCGAAACAGCCACAAGGCCGCATATCACGCGGCGCTGCTGAACGGGCTGCATGTGACCTGGCTGTATCCGGATATGGATGAGCGCCGCGGCATTTATGGCAGTATCCGCCCGGAGCAGGTGCGCGAGGCGCTTGCCGGACAGCGGCAGTCAGCGGTTCTCATCACATCGCCGACCTACGACGGCGTGGTCTCGGATATCCGGGCGATCGCGGAGGAAGTACACCGCGCGGGCGCGGTGCTGATCGTCGATGAGGCGCACGGGGCGCATTTCGCCATGCACCCGTATTTTCCGCAATCCGCGCTGATGAGCGGCGCCGATATAGTGATCAACAGTCTGCACAAGACGATGCCGTCTCTGACGCAGACAGCACTTCTGCATGTAAAAGGCCCGCGTGTGGATCGGGAGCGGCTGCGAAAATATCTGGGCATCTACCAGAGCAGCAGTCCCAGCTATGTCCTGATGGCGGGTATGGATGAGTGTGTCCGGCTGATGGAGACACGGGGACCCGAGCTGTTTGATCAGTTTGTGAGGCGGCTTACCGCCCTGCGGGAACACCTTGGCGGGATGAAAGTGCTGCATCTTGTGACCGGGGAAGAGCCGGAGATCGGCGCGTTTGCGTTTGACCGGGCGAAGGTGCTGATCTCAACGGAGCGCGCATCCGTGGAGGCACTAAGCCGGGGCGCAGAGCCAGATGCAGACCGCGCTTCCGGAGAAGAATTCAGCCAGAGAGTGGCGCCGGAAGCAGACAACAGCTTCGGGCAGACGTTTTGTCCGGGTACGCTGACCGGCCCCGCACTTGCGGAAATCCTGCGAAAGCGGTATCATCTTGAAGCAGAGATGGCAGCGGAACAGTACGTGACGGCGATCATGACGGTGGCAGATACGCAGGAGGGCTTTGATCGCCTGGAGACGGCACTGCTGGAGATTGATGAGCGGCTGTGGGAGGCCGGGTGCAGTGGGGCAAAGACTGCAGTGCGGATTCCGGAGACCGAGTGCCGCAGCGTAAAGACTGCAGTGCGGATTTCGGAGACCGAGTGCCGCAGCGTAAAGACCACAGTGCGGATTCCGGAAACCATGGATGATAGAAATCCGGTGCATCGCAGCAGGAAAACTGCGAATGACAGAAAAATCAGCCGTTTACCGTGCCCCATCGAAATACTCACCATGGAAGAGGCAGATAACGCGCCGCAGGAAGCGGTCCCTATCGAATTGAGTCCGGGGCGGACGGCGGCAGAGTTTGTCTATCTGTATCCGCCGGGGATCCCGCTTCTGGTGCCGGGCGAACGCATACCGGACGGGCTGCCGGAGCTGCTCGCGAGATATCAGGCGGAAGGCCTGAGCGTACAGGGGATGGCGGATCACAGTGCGCGGACGCTTCAATGTGTGGTGGAAAGCGCGTGCGGCGATAAATAAAAGTGCAGCGGCAAATAAATGTGCAGAGGGCGCTGCTGCGGCGGAAGCCGGGACGGGGTGCCCAAAATGGCGGATGCCGGGGCGAGGTGCCTGAATGGTAAATGCCGGAATAAGACAGGGGATAAATCAGTGGGAAAACTTTTTTATATTATGGGAAAAAGCGCCTCCGGGAAGGACACGCTCTATGAGGATCTGCTTTCCAGAAAAGAGCTGGGGCTTCGTCCGTTTATTATGCATACGACGCGCCCGATCCGTGCGAATGAGACGGACGGTGTGCAGTATCATTTTGTGACAGAAGATGTTTTGCGTCAGATGGAAGCGGCCGGAAAGGTGATCGAGCTGCGCGCTTATGACACTGTGCAGGGGATCTGGTATTATTTTACGGCAGACAGTAACGCGGTAGATTTGTTAAACTACAGCTATCTGGCGCTCGGCACACTGGTATCGTATCAGAAGGTGCGCGATTATTACGGGGCGGAGCGGGTGGTACCGCTCTATATTGAGGTGGAAGACCGGCTGCGACTGGAGCGTTCGATGAAGCGGGAAGGGAAACAGACCGTGTCGGACTATTCGGAAATGTGCCGGAGATTTCTGGCGGATCAGGAGGATTTTTCCGAGGAAAATATCGCGCATGCGGGCATCACAAGGCGCTTTCCGAATAACGGAGACCGGGAAGTCTGCATGGATGAGCTGGCGGAGTATATTCGCTCTGAGCTATGCAAAAGTTTGTGATTATATTTCCCAATAAAACAAACGTTCGACAATGGCGGGGGATGGTGCTATAATTAAGGAGAAGATGTTTTATGAAGCCTTCTGAATTGTTTAAAGAAATAACCTCGAAAACAGGCTTGTATAATATTCAGGCTATAGATAATATCCCGTCAATTATGAAGAGAGGGTTGTTATCATATGAGAAAGCAATGGCGATTAATCATACTTCCATAGCGATGGAAGATGTACAGCGGAGGAGGAATAATATCTATATTCCGAATGGGAAACCACTGCATAAATATGTGAACCTGTATTTTTCATCATGGAATCCAATGTTGTCAGCGAGAAGAAGCGAGAACGAGAGAATCTGTATTTTGAGGGTTGACAGTGCTGTTTTAGATATTGAAGGAACAGTTCTGGCTGACAGAAATGCTTCGAGTGAATATGCCGGTTTTTATTCGCCTATGGAAGGATTGCAGACAATCAATTTTGATATGGTGTTTGCCCGTTCCTGGACAGACGACAATCCTTATGAGTATCTCAAAAAGAAATCTGTAAAATGTGCAGAAGCTTTGATTCCTTATAGGATATCATATAATTATATTGTCTGTGCGGCGGTCGTCAGTGAAAATGCCAGGGAAAAGATGGAGGCTGCCGGTTTTGACAAGCGAATTTATGTGCAACCAGAAGCGTTTTTTTAAGGAGATGATGAGATGCAGGTAAAGATTGGAAATATTTTTGAAAGCAAATGTAACGCTCTTGTTAACACTGTTAATTGCGTAGGTGTTATGGGAAAAGGAATTGCACTTGAATTTAAAAAGCGTTATCCGGATATGTTTATGGATTATGTTTTAAAATGTGAGTATGGACAAGTAAAACCAGGAGCACCATACGTTTATCAAAACGCGGATGGAACAATTATTATAAATTTTCCTACAAAAGATCATTGGAGGTCACCCTCCAGATTATCTTATGTAGAGGATGGTTTGAATTGGTTTGCAGATAATTATGAAAAATATCATATAGAAAGCATAGCATTTCCACCTCTGGGGTGTGGAAATGGAGGTTTGACATGGGATATGGTTGGACCGGTTATGTATCAGAAACTTAGTGCGCTTCCAATCAGAATAGAAATATATGCTCCGTTCGGAACTGCACAGAAACAATTGTCAAAGGATTTTCTGACAGGAAAGCAGATTACAGGAGAGACGGTTGGGAACCCTGGTTTGCGTGTTAATAAAAAATGGTATTTGATTCTTCAGATTATCAGGGAACTGAATAATCGCAGATATTCCTTAAAAGTTGGAAGAACTATTTATCAGAAGATTTGTTTTGTACTGACCAGGAATGGTGTAGATACTGGATTTACATTTTCAAAAGGAACATATGGACCATTTTCTCCTCAGGTAAAAGAAAGTATTGAAGCTTTGGCTAATGCGAATCTTATTGAGGAAAAACAGTTAGGACGAATGCTTTCCTTAAGTGTGGCTGATGATGTGAAAATAAAAAGAGAAAGCTTTACTGTACATGAATGGAATGCCATGAAAAAGACTGTCGATTTATTCGGGCGCATCAAGAGTACAGCGCAGGCAGAAATGATAGCAACTGTATTGTATTCTTATGATCAGCTGGTAAAAGATAAGACGGAAGTTTCAGATAAAGAAGTGTATGATTACGTTTTAGACTGGAAACCACGCTGGAGAGAAAAAAAAGAATTTGAATTGTGTGATTCGATTCACAATATGGCAATGTTGTCTTTGATGAATGTTACTTTTAGCTATAAGTTGATGGACACCGAAGCAGAGTTGTTTTCAGATTGACGAAAGATTGTTTGTGTGATACGCTATCGTTAATTGACGCACAAGGGAGGACATGAATGGCTGGATTTGAGGATATTCTTGGACATAAAAAAGAGGTGTCGCATCTGGAGCAGGCGATCCGCTCCGGCAAAGTGAGCCATGCGTATATATTTAATGGAGAAAAGGGCACGGGCAAAAACATGCTCGCGAAGGCGTTTGCCCAGACATTGCAGTGCGAGCGGATTTCGATTCCGTCCGGTGGTCCCGAGCAAAAGATCGTTCCCTGCGGGGAATGCCATTCATGCAAACAGGCCGCGAGCGGCAATCACCCGGATATTATTTTTGTGCAGCATGAGAAGCCGGCGAGTATCGGCGTGGACGACGTGCGGGAACAGCTGGTCGGCGACGCGCAGATCCGGCCGTACAACGGCCGCTATAAGATTTATATCATTTCCGACGCGGAAAAAATGACCGCGGCGGCGCAGAACGCCATCCTCAAGACCATCGAGGAGCCGCCGGACTATGTCGTCGTCCTGCTTCTGACGGCGAACGACCGGGCGCTGCTCGATACGATCCGTTCCCGGTGCGTGACGCTGAACCTGAAGCCGGTGCCGGACGATGTCGTGAAAGAATATCTGATGGAACAGATCCAGGTGCCGGATTATCAGGCGGATATCTGCGCGGCCTTTGCGCAGGGAAATATCGGCAAGGCAGTGCGGCTGGCGTCCTCCGAGGATTTCAATGCCATCAGGAATTCAGCGATGAAGCTGATTCGAAATGCCGGAGACATGGAGATCAGCGCGATCATCGATTATGTGAAAGAAGTGCAGGATTACCGGATCTCCATTCAGGATTATCTGGACATCCTCGCGCTCTGGTACCGCGATATGGTCTACTACAAAGCGACAAAAGATATCGACGGCATTGTTTTCAAGGACGAGCTTCGCACCATCCGCGAGACGGTGCAGCGGTGCTCCTATGAAGGCGCGGAGGAAGTGATGAAAGCGATCGAGACGGCGAAGATGCGTCTGTCCGCGAACGTCAATTTTGATCTGACAATGGAGCTTCTGTTCCTTGTCATTAAGGAGAATATACATGGTTAAAATTATTGGAATCAGATTCAGGGATGCGGGCAAGGTCTACTATTTTGACCCGAAGTCTTTTGAAATTCACGCGGGGAGCCACGTCATCGTGGAGACCGCGCAGGGGATTGAATTCGGCACGGCGATCGGACGCGTGCGCGAGGTGGCGGACGACGAGATTGTGCAGCCGCTCAAGGCGGTGGTCCGTGTGGCGACCGATGAGGATGAGGCGCACGCGCTGCGCTGCAGGGAAAAAGAAAAAGAAGCAATGGTCATTTGCCGGGAAAAGATCGCGAAGCGCGGTCTGGAAATGAAGCTGATCGACGCGGAATATACCTTTGACAACAGCAAGCTGCTGTTTTACTTTACCGCGGACGGGCGCGTGGATTTCCGTGAGCTGGTAAAAGACCTGGCTGCGGTGTTCCGCATGCGCATTGAGCTGCGGCAGGTCGGCGTGCGCGATGAGACGAAGCTGCTCGGCGGCATCGGCATCTGCGGGCGCGTGCTTTGCTGCCATTCCTATCTGTCGGACTTCGCACCGGTGTCGATCCGCATGGCAAAGGAGCAGAACCTCTCTCTAAACCCGACGAAGATTTCCGGTGTCTGCGGACACCTGATGTGCTGTCTCAAGAATGAGGAGGAGACCTACGAATATCTGAACAGCCGGATGCCGGGGCAGGGGGATACCGTGACGACGGCGGACGGCCGCCAGGGCACCGTGCAGAACCTCAACGTCCTGCGCCAGCGGGTGAAGGTTCTTTTCGAGGAAAACGATGAGAAAGAGATCGAGGAGTTTGACGTGTCGGAGCTGACATTCCGGCCGAGACGCAAAAAGGAAAAGCCTGCGAAGAACCGGGACAAGAAGGAAAAAGATCACGATAAGAACGCGGATCACGACAGGAATACGGACCGGGACAAGAACGCGGATCACGACAGGAATACAGATCGGGACAAGAACGCGGATCACGACAGGAATACGGACCGGGACAAGAACGCGGATCACGACAGGAATACAGATCGGGACAAGAACGCGGATCATGACAGGAATGCAGACCGGAACGAAGATACGGACCGGGATGGAGATGCGGATAAACAGGATAAGCACGAAAACACCGGCAAAGGCAGGAAAGAACATCATGAACATTCAACTGAAGGAAGACGAGCACATCGACGACCTGAGCCGCAGCGGTCTGCGCATCATCCAGAGTGAGCGCCTCTTCCGGTTTGGGATGGATGCGGTGCTTTTGTCCGGATTTGCCAAAGTAAAAGAGGGCGGGGATGCGCTCGACCTCGGTACCGGCACCGGGATCATCCCGATCCTGATGACCGCAAAGACGCCGGGCAGACATTTTACCGGACTGGAAATCTCGGACCTGAGCGCAGATATGGCTTCGCGCAGTGTGGTGCTGAACGACCTTACAGAAAAAGTCACAATCATAAAAGGAGATATCAGAGAAGCCGACGCGCTGTTCGCACCGGCTTCTTTTGATACCGTTACATCCAATCCGCCCTACCTGCAGGGCACCCATGGCCTTTTGAATCCGGATCCGGAAAAAGCGGCGGCGCGCCATGAGGTCTTCTGCACACTGGAGGACGTCGTGCGCGCGGCGGCCGTCCTGCTCGTCCCGGGCGGCCATTTTTACATGGTGCACCGTCCGTTCCGCCTGGCAGAGATCATCCGTACTCTGTCGCAGTACGGCCTCGAACCCAAGCGGATGCGCCTCGTCTACCCGTACATTGACAAAGAGCCGAACATGGTCCTGATCGAAGCCGTGCGCGGCGGCCGCCCCCGGATGACCGTGGAGAAGCCGCTGATCGTATATGAGCGCCCCGGCGTGTACAGCACAGAGATCATCGGGATTTATGGGTATTGACATGATATTTCCCTTATCTGGATACAAATGAAGATTGAAAAACATAGACAATATGCAACCTAATAATATTAATACATAATATTAATAAAATAAAAAGTAGACACATGAAAATATGTGTGATAGCATATAGGCGTTACCAACCCTACATATGGTACAGAGGGAGGTGATAATAGTGGATGTTATTATTTCCTTCCTGGTCGCTGTCGCGGTTGAGGTAGTCGGTTACTACATCATCAAATGGCTGGACAGCGGCAGGTAGTGTTCGGGTAACCAGCCTCGTGGTATAAGCCTCCATGTAAAAAAAGGAATAGAAAGCCCCGGATCCAGTCCATCCGGGGCTTTCGTTTTGGTACATTGGATATTACTATTTCCTATAGCATTGCAATAATAGCATGAGCAGATGTAAAAGTCAATAGGGATTATGAAAAATCTTCCCGGCGTGTACAGTGCAGAGATCATAGGAATTTATGGGTATTGACAGAAAAAGAAAAGCCCCCGGAGTAGACGATTCCCCGCAAAATGGCTCTTGATAATAGCGGCAGTTAAACACTTTGGAGAGGTTTGTACCTCTCTTTTTTGTTGTAAATAAAG
>JAJQIL010000021.1 GCA_021199235.1 Lachnospiraceae bacterium
CAGAGACTGAGACCGAGGAAGCAACTGAGGCAGAGACTGAGACCGAGGAAGCAACTGAGGCGGAGACCGAAGCTGCAGAAGCTGAGGTAATGTCTTATGACGAGTACATGGCGGCAGACATGGATACGCTTGTAGTGGTAGAAACCTACGTACAGGCGAAGCAGTCCTGGTGGGAAGAGCAGGCTACCGTATATACGCAGGATGAAGACGGTGCTTACTTCCTGTACAATATGACCTGTTCTGAAGAAGATTATGAACTCCTTGAGCCGGGTACCAAGATTCTTGTAACCGGTTACAAGTCTGAGTGGTCCGGCGAGGTGGAGATCATCGACGCGACATTCGAGATCGTTGATGACGGTGATTTCTTTGTGGCGGAGCCGACAGATGTGACAGAGCTTCTTGGCACGGACGAGCTGGAGGAGCATCAGAATGAATTTGTATCCTTTAACGGAATGACGGTAGAGGCTTCTGAGGATGCTGACGGCAATGAAGTCGCGTTCCTGTACAGCTGGGATGGCTCCGGTGAGGATGGAGACGACCTGTACTTCAACGTTTCCTATAATGGTGAGACCTATACGTTTACTGTTGAGTCCTATCTGTGTGACAATACCACGGATGTATATCAGGCAGTGACCGAGCTTGAAGTCGGCGATGTGATCGACATGGAAGGCTTCCTGTACTGGTATGAGGGTGTGAACCCGCATATTACTTCTGTGATGGCTGGTGAGGCTGTTGAAGAGGAAGAAGCGGCAGAGACCGAGGCTGTGGAAGCAGAGACCGAGGAAGCTGCTGAGGAAGAATCCGAGACGGAAGAATGATTCTTTCCACAGAAATGATAAGTTTATAGCAAAACGATCCCCCGGCGTAAGAAATCGGCCGGGGGATTTTTGGTGCGCAGCAACCGCGCGGGCGAGCAGGAGCCGCCAAGCCGCCTCCTACTCGATCGCACGGCCGCGAAAGGAAGCCAGTGGCTTTGCTACTCGCGGCCGGTGTATATCCCTTATAAGGAAAGCCCGAAATTCAGTTCGTAATAATTGCCTGCCTCATCGCGGTAAGCGTAGGCTTTTCCATTCTCATCTTTCAGCTCGTCGGGCATATATTGATCCTTATCATATCCGGGAACATCATTCGGTGAAATGCAGATGCCTTCTGCATTTACTGCCAGCACCTCGTCGCCTCTGGGCAGGGTGAAAGGCAGTTTACCCACAGGCGCGAATCGCCCGAACATCACATCCAGCGTGGCATCCGGATTTGTCTCAAAACCGGCTGTCAGGGCGTCTGCGTAACATTCCACATTGCCTACGAGCCATGCCAGATGGAAGTTGATATTGGCAATGACTTTGCCGTTCCGTGCGTGGACGGCACTGGCGATTTCCGCGATTTTTTTCGCTCCGGTAAGAGTGGTTTCCAGATGCGTTTCTGCCATGGGTCGGCAGAAGGAATCCACATCATGCACTTCCTTCCCTTCACAGATGTCCAGCTCGAGATAGCCCGCAGTCGCGGAGAAATATTCGCCGGAGGATGGATTCACGAAGAGGATGGCAATGTCCGCTTCGTTGTAATCGTCTGTCAGGGTCAGCTTTTCAGTCAGAGCCAGCTCACCCAGCATATCCCGCAGCGCCCTGGTAGCGGCCTCACCTGCTTCGGCAGTCTTGTGGAACGCCTCCGCGTATACTTTCTTTCCGGCATATTTTTCGGCCGTCAGAGGAAGGATGCCGTCATTCTTGAGCAGAACGACACTCTGATGGTGGGCGCGGTCCGCGTTGGTCAGATCCTCCTGATTCTCGCAGAGGGCAGCGGATTTTTTCGCGTCCCGGTAGGTGTTTTCAAACATACCAAGCTCGAACATTTCCGTCAGCGTTCTGGTAACTGCGCGATCCAGGCATTCATCATTCAGCGTTACCATATCAGGAGTGAAGCCCTCGGGCAGTTCATGGGACTCATAGTAACCGTTTTTAGCGCGGTCATAAGCTTCCCGGCCGTAGGCATTGTCAAAGAATCCGGAGATCAGGTCCACGCCGGAATGATTGACTGCAAAGCCGATGCGCTCCGGCTCGTCCAGCATTTCCACGCCCCATTTCATGTTGTGGACGATACCGGTATCAGAATTGACATAACCCTGAAAGTCCATCTGACCGCGGAGAATATCATGGATAAACACCCGGTTGTAAGCGAAACCATAGGGTTCCAGAGGGATATCCTTCCCCTCAAAATCCTGCTGCGAAGCAGATTTTTGAGCGGCTGGCTTGGAATAGTAGGGCATAATGGACGACGTATGTTTGCCAACCGCGGCAGCAAAACCGGGCATATGATATTTTTTAAGAGAACCCGGCGTTGCGTAGACATTCCACTGACCTGCAGCATAGTGCGGATCAAAACCATTTTCACGTGCGCCGCCTCCCGGGAAATGCTTGGTCGTCATGGCGACGCCGTCCGCAGTCACGCCATTTTCACTTCCCTGAATCCGCGGGATGATATGTTCCGCAATCTCACAGATCAGAGCCGTATCCTCGCCGAATGTACCGTAGCTTCTCTGCCAGCGCGGATCGGTCATGCAGTCCACCATGTACATATAGCCTTTGCGCAGGTTGCAGGCTTCCCAGCTGCGGCGGATTGCATCTGCCCACTGGTCTGCCGCTTCGATTCCGGCTCCTTTTACAGCGGCCGCAATTCCCAGGGTACCGGGCCAGGTGGGAAATACGCCTCCCGCGTCATTCATGCCGAAGACCGCTTCCCCATTTTCATTCCGGGAATTCGAGGCAGCCTGAACAGGCACGAAATGCTCACATTCCTCCACTACTGCCTGAAGCTGGTTCAGATAATCGGTAAGATCCTCCGGGGAGGCATTTTCACGGAGAATCGTATGGCGGGCAAACCACTCTTTGATCAGAGTGGAGGTGCCGGGCAGATGCATCTCTCCGAAGATGAGCTTTGTGAATACTTCTCCCTCATCCAGTACGCCGGACTCGTCCGGAGTGACGACATGCTCTTTATACGTCGGGTTCGGGTATTTTTGCCCCATACGCCAGTCAGAAATGAACAGCTGCCCGATCTTCTCATCAACAGTCATCTGTTTTACATAAGCAGCGGCGCGCTGTGCAGCCGGCAGCCTCCAGTCGTTGACTTCTGATACCGTGCCGGAACCGTCGATGTCTTTAAAATACAGACCGTCAGCTTCGATAACGGGGCGTGTCATGGTGGTGATGACAGGTCCGTTGGGGTTAGCCCAGGTTTTGAAATGATCGCTTGCCTTTTTTGCCATGATGTGGAACCTCCTTTGTTTTCTGATTGTGCTTCCTGTTTTTTGCACATATGGTTACTTACTATTGTAACAGAAAGCAGAGGAAAAGCAAACCTTTTCATCAAAGATTCCTGTTTTGCTGATGAAAATACATTGAAATAATCATACATATAAGCACAATATGTATTGAAATAATTATATATTTATGAAAAAAGTGTATTGAAATAATCATACATTTTAGCAAAATACATATTGAAATAATCATCCCTTTCGACTAAAATATATGAGGATTGTTAATGCATAGAAGATGTACTATGAAAAGGACGAGATTTTATGTTTAAAAGGAAAGTATATGATCAGCTCCTGGAATGGAAAAAAGAATGGGACGGAAGATATGCCTGTCTGCTCGAAGGAGCCAGACGAGTGGGCAAAACGACAATAGCAGAAGAATTTGCGCGTAATGAATATGAATCTTATATTTTAATTGATTTTTCAAATAGCAGTGAGGAAATAACAGCGGTTTTTGATGATATTTCAAAATTGGATCGTTTTTTTTTAAGACTGCAGATGGAATCAGGAGTGCAGCTTTACGAAAGAAAATCCGTAATCATTTTTGATGAAATCCAGTTGTTTCCAAAGGCACGACAGGCAATTAAGCACCTTGTCAGGGACGGCCGATATGACTATATAGAAACCGGATCTTTGATATCCATAAAGAAAAATGTGAAGAATATTCTGATTCCTTCAGAAGAACATAAAATCCATGTATATCCGATGGATTATGAAGAATTTTTATGGGCAACCGGCGGAAATCCGGATATTTTAGACATGGCATACAAAAGTGATATGGAGCTTGGCAATGCGGCTAATCGCAATGCGATGAAAGAGTTTCGGATCTATATGGCTGTAGGTGGTATGCCGCAGGCGGTAGAAAGATATATAGCAACAAACAATTTTGAAGCGGTTGATAAAGTAAAACGTGAAATTCTGGAGCTATACTATGATGATTTAAAGAAGATAGATGATTCGGGCAGAATTACAGATATGTATAAATCCGTTCCATGTCAGCTTGCAGCAAAGAAAAAACATTATGTCATTGCGGCGGCAACCGGAAAACAGAAAACGAGAAAAGATGAGGAACGCCTGTTTGAATTGATTGAATCCGGACTTGTGCTGCCTTGCTATAATGTTTTAAATCCAACCGTGTCTCTGCCGCAGACCAGAGACATAGATTGCTTTAAATTATATCTGTCGGATACAGGACTGTTCACAACCATGCTTTTTAATGATTCTCAAAATGGAATAGAGGATATTTATAAAAAACTTTTGAGCGATGCTTTACCGGCAGATTTGGGATATTTATACGAAAATGCTGTGGCACAGGCAATTAGGGCAAGTGGAAGAGATTTGTATTACCATACATGGAAAAAGAAAGGAAGCACACATTCGTATGAAATTGATTTCCTGGTCACATCGAAAAACAAGATTGTTCCGATAGAGGTGAAATCATCAGCAGTAAAAAATCATAAATCAATTGATAGCTTTGCGGTAAAGTATTCGAAATACGTTGGGGACAGATATCTCCTCTCGCAAAAAGATGTTGGCAAAATCAATGATTTAAGATTGAAACCTGTATATATGATTTTGTTCTTGCTGAAGGAACTGTGACAGCAGAAGCATTTTTTCCCTTAAGCTTAAAACCCATCTGTGCTTTTATGACCGGATGAAAAGAGGCGGTTGAGCCGGCACAACGGGAAAGGGAAAAACAAACCAGATAAAATAATCACAGGAGGAAATCCGATGTACAGAGAGATTGCACAGGAACTCGTTTCTTTTATAAAAAATTCACCGACTCCTTTCCATGCTGTTGAAAGAATCAGCGGCATACTGGAAGAAGAAGGATTTCAGAGGCTGAAAGAAGGATCTGCGTGGGACATAAAGCCGGGTGGAAGGTATTATGTCACTAGAAACGCTTCCAGTATTCTGGCATTTAAAACTGGTACGCAGCTGGAAAATTACAGTTTTCATATTGCGGCGTCACACAGCGATTCGCCGGCGTTTAAAGTAAAAGAGAATGCCCAGATGGATGTCAAGGGGAAATATACGGTCCTGAATACGGAAGGCTATGGGGGAATGATCTGTTCTACATGGTTCGACAGACCTTTATCCCTGGCCGGGCGGGTGATCGTAAAAGAAGGGAACAGCCTTGTAACCAGACTTCTGAATATTGACCGGGATCTTCTGATGATCCCGAGTCTCGCGATCCATATGAACCGGGAAGTGAATGAGAAACAGTCTTTGAATAAACAGAAGGATATGCTGCCGGTCTTCAGCGGAAGAAAAATGGATGCGGATGCGCTGAAAAACCTGGTGGCGAACGAACTTCAGTTAGAAACGGAGCGAATATACGGCACAGATCTGTATCTGTATAACCGGGCAGAGCCGTCCGTCTGGGGCGCGGAGGGCGAATTTATCTCCAGCCCGCGGCTGGATGATCTGGAATGTGCGTATGCATCCCTGCAGGGATTTTTGCGGGGCGAAAACAGCGAATCTGTCAGTGTGTATGCGTGCTTTGACAATGAAGAGGTAGGTTCGCAGACAAAACAGGGAGCCGCGTCTACTTTTCTTTGTGATGCACTGACCCGCATCAATACCGCTCTGGGAAAGACTTCGGAAGATTTTTCAAGAGCGCTTGCTTCCAGCTTTATGCTGAGCTGCGATAACGCCCATGCCGTTCATCCGAATTATCCGGAAAAGACAGATGTGAACAATTGCGTGTATATGAATGAAGGAATTGTGATCAAGTCTCATGCCGGACAGAAATATACGTCGGATGCGTTGAGTATTGCCCTGTTTAAAATCATCTGTGAAAAGGCTGGCGTGCCTGTGCAGTTCTTTGCAAACCGTTCGGATATGAACGGCGGAAGCACGCTTGGGAATATAGCCATGTCGCAGGTATCTGTGAATACCGTGGACATCGGGCTTGCGCAGCTGGCGATGCATTCTTCCTGCGAGACAGCGGGAATCAAAGATGCGGCTTATCTGATCCGGGCGGCCGAAGCTTTTTATAACAGCCATATCTGTGAGACGGATGCGGGCGTTTATGAAATCAGAGACGTCAGCTGAAGCTGTGAAAATACGGAACAGCTGCCGTCTGCTGAAAGTGCCCGGAATATTAAGAACAGAGGCTATCGAAAGATTAAGAAAACCCAAATCTGCGCATATCCTCTGGAAGCGGAGAGCGGAATTCCATAATTTCTCCGGTGATCGGATGGAGAAATTTTAAGCGGCACGCATGAAGCGCCTGGCGTGAAATCCCGTGGATATCCTCCGGTACGCGGACGCCGGGGATCAGGACCGCTTTTTGCGTGCCCTGAAATCCCCAAATTAATGAGGTGGGCAGTTCTATATTTGTTTGCACGGCAGCACGGCGGCATTCCGGATGATACAGGTAGTCGCCGGCAAGCGGATGGCCCAGATAAGCCATATGCACACGAATCTGATGGGTACGGCCGGTTCCCAGAAGGATGGAGACCAGGCTGTAGCCATTTTTTGCTTCCAACACATGGTAGTGTGTGACGGCGCGCTCGCCATGCTCAAAATCAACACAGCGTTCGATGGAACGCTCAGACAGTGGGCATACGGCTTCTGCTTCCTGAGTCTGCTGAAATTGAAAACAGTCTGCTTTTCGCGGCTGTTTACGCGAGATCGGGGCATCGACCGTACCGCATTCCGGAGAAAGGATGCCGCAGACGACGGCGAGGTATTCCCGTTCCATGAAATTCATATAAGACCCGGGGCTGCTTTGAGAAACCTTACATTTTCTGAAATCATTGCCGCCTCCCTTTGCCATGGTGCCCAGAATACTGGCGCTGAACGAATGCTTTGCGATGACAGTCAGCCCGGAGGTGTCGCGGTCGAGACGGTTGGTGCAGCGGAAGACGAATCCGCCGCAGTCTTTGTAGTGGTACATGACTGCGTTCGCCAGCGAATAATAATAATTGTCCCTTGAGGGATGCATGGGAAGACCGGCGGGTTTATCGACCACCAGAATATCCTCATCCTCGTACAGGATGGAAAGGGGGAGTGCAGTCGCCGGGATCCGTTCGGAAGAGGCGTTTTCCAAAATACGGATCTGAAGCATATCCCCGGTCAGGAGTCGTTGATTCAGGCGGCAGGCTTTTCCGTTGATCTGCGTGCTGCCATTTCTGCTTTTCAGCTCTGCAAGATTCTGCCGGGAATAAGACCTGCGCCGGAGAAACTGCTCAACGCGGATATCGGCATCTTCTGCCTGAATTTGGTAAGTGATCGTACGCTTCATGTTTGTATTTGTTATCTCTTTCTTTACTATCTGGTATTGCCTTATTAAATCTTCCACCAGTCTCGCAGCCAGCTGGATGAATTTTTGGATTGCAATGGTGCAAGTTCAGGGTTGATAAAATTCTGTAATCGCCTCCAATTGCTGTTTCACAAGAAAATTATCAATTGCCCATTCTGTGAAATCTTTAAGAAACAGGGTGCCGTCTTTACATACAGGGCACACACGCAGCTCCTGTATTTTTTCATTATAACGGAATGCAACATAGTACATGCGGTTCCGGGCGTAGGTGCAGGCTTCTACGGAGCCGTGATCTGTCTGGATCAGTGTCATCTGCTCGCAGATGGAGAGAAATTCTTCCATACTGATCTGCAGGGCGGACGCAAGCTTTGCGATGATGGAGGCTTTGCAGTTTCCGGCGGATGTCTTGCCGTTTACAAGGTCACTTACTGTGCTGTATGGGACACCGGACTCTTTTGAAAGCTGATAAATGGACAGATTGCGGTTCTGCAGATATTCCTTCAGCATTTTTGAAACACTCCTTTTTTCTGATTATAACGGCTCGCCGCAATGTTCACCGTGGCCGCCGCAGTTTTCTCCATGATGTCCGCCCTCATGGTGACTGCAATGAACATTCGGATTGTAAGCGAGTGTTCCGGCAAGCAGTGCTTCTACAGCGGCATCCGCATCGCCGGCCACACCGCCGTACAGCCGGATACCGGCTGATGCAAGCGCATTCTGCGCACCGCCGCCGATGCCGCCGCAGATCAGAACGTCTGTCTGGATCGCATTCAGGACTTCCGCCAGCGCGCCATGCCCCTGACCGTTCGTGCTGACCACTTCCGAAGATACGATCTTTCCATCTTCAGTGTCGTATACCTTGAACTGTTCTGTGTGTCCAAAGTGCTGAAAAATCTGTCCGTTTTCGTAAGTAACTGCAATTCTCATAATCGTTGCTCCTTTCCATTTCTGATACATCTGATTAAGCTTAAGTTTATAGCATTCGTCTATACCGCAGGAGCGGTTTTGACCGTTGCAGAGACGATATTCACCGCCTTCAATTCTCAGGGGACGGCCGTCCACCAGCACATCCGCCAGCTTTTTGCGGGCGGAATCATATATCTTCTGTACCGTGGTCCGCGCGACCTGCATCCGTCGGCAGCATTGCTCCTGCGACAGGCCTTCTTTGTCAATCAGGCGGATGGTTTCGTACTCATCCACAGTCAGGATGATCACTTCGCTGTCTGACCTGTCATTTTCTATATTTTCTATATTTCCCGCCGGGATAAATTCCAGCGTCTGCGGGAACTGGCAGATCATTCGGCATTTGACTGGTCTTGACATTCCGTTACCTCTTTTTCTTGCGGCTGTGTGATTACGGTGCCATCATATGCCAGTTTATGTCATATGTCAAGAATAATTATTTTGAAAAAAACTGTAACAAAACAGGCGCTTTTGTGGTCTAATAAGTGTAACTGATGAGATGATAATTGACCGGTAATTATCCCTGAAAAATCAAATACCCGCTGTAAGCACGGCTGTCTGGCTCGTTGCTCGTGGGAATAACAGACTTTGCAAGTAAACGGAAGAGGGGAATGAAAACGAATGAATTTGCTGGTAAGGAAGGCAAAAAAGGGCGATAAGGCCGCGTTTACACAGCTGATGGAGGAGCAGGGGCCGTCTCTTTACAAGATTGCCAAAGCAATTCTGAAGAACGACGACGATGTAGCGGACGCCATGCAGGAGACGGCTCTTAGCTGCTGGGAAAAGCTGGGAACGCTGAAAAATGACAACCTCTTTAAGACCTGGCTGACAAGGATTCTGATCAATCACTGTAACTCTATTTATCGCGCCCGCGGGCAGCTGTTGAGTGAGGAACAATGGCAGGAAGCTGATTCTCTGGAGAATGGTTATGAACATGCGGAATGGGCTGAATTTTTAAACGTTCTGGACGAAAAGTACCGGATCGTGGTGATGCTCTTTTATGTGGAAGGATTTAAGACAAAAGAAATTGCTCAGATTCTGGAACTCAGTGAAGGCGCGGTGCGCGTCCGGCTCACAAGAGCGCGGGAGATGATGCGGCAGCATTATGGTGCTGACGATATCGAAAGAGAGCCGCAGAGTGTCTCATCCGGGCGGGTTAACAGGAAAGGAGAAATTTATGGACAGATTTGAGAGCATGATGCAGACAATTGCAAATGATAATACTGTGCCGGAGCAGGTATGGGCAAAGTATACCGACACTCTGCGAAATCTTCCGGAGAAAAAAATGACGGATACGGCATTCGTTTATGCAGGCACCGCTCGAAAGACAAAGCCGCTGCGTCATCTGAAATATGCAGCTGTTCTGGCGGCATCCCTCTGCCTGGTTGCCGGAACCGCGTATGCGGCAACCAGAAGCGGTCTTACCGACTATCTGTCCGGTTTCATAGGACAGTCAGACGTAGAAGACGGCCTTTTGGGAGAACCGGACGAAGTAACCGTACAGCAGGAGCAAATCGGTTCTTATGGAGACCTGTGGAAGATTACAGATACCTGGTATGATGGGGCAAAGGTTTATTTTTACGCGGAAACGCCGGAATCCATCCTGGAAGATGGAAAATTGAAGGTCACATACAAGGATCATATGACTGTGAATGGAGTCGATCATCTGCTGAACAGCGAGGAACAGTCAGACGGAACGTATCTCTGCTGGGTGGATGTCAGTGACTTGGAAGATACGGAAACGCTGGAGCTTTCTGTCCGGCTGAAATTACTGCAAAATCAATACGACTGGGCCGGATATGATCTTACTACAGACAACGAGAGCGGATATGATTATGCGACAGACGTAACGGTTCTGGAGGAACAGACACTGACATTTACGATAGAAGGTGAATCCGTTGTAAGAAAAGGTACGCTGGAAACAGTTGATCTCGAACAGGCAGAAGGGATAGAGGCTGAAGGAGATGTGAAAATTACAGAGGCTACACTTTCGCCATCCACACTCACACTTCATTTTACCTATCGCCTAAGCGGTGAGGACGCCGAAGAACTATTAAACCTTCCCACAATGCGGGGCGCATTGTTCTACATCGAGGATGAATCCGGCAATCAGATCAGCACCTCCAGCGGAAGTCTGGCCACTCTGATCTCGGAAGCCTACACAGATGAGGATGGAAAGCTGTGTCTGGATTTTGAATTAAGCGGCTCGCCGGGTACCTGGGTCGAGGGGCAGCCATCTCTGGATACCGAGACCTCTTCTTTGACGATCATTCCTTATGAGGCGGACTGGGATGAAGAAGGAAAGCTCATGCCGGATACGGACAGGGAACTTGGATGGGGGAGCTTTACGGTGTCATTTGAGTGAAGCAGGATTCACAGCTTTGGAAATACGGGCGTATATCCATCCATTCAGCAAAAGGCAAGTATAGTTGCCTATGACCCTAATCAGGTAAGCTTTTAACTATTTATATCGTTGTTATTAAGGTTTAGAGAAAATGCCATTTAAAATGGTACCCAGATGATGGACATCAACATGACAGTTGATTGTACCCATCA
>JAJQIL010000053.1:0-2313 GCA_021199235.1 Lachnospiraceae bacterium
AAAAGATGAGAAGCCAGGCACCTTAGATATCATCCCCATCCCGTGAATAGTAACACATTTTTCTTGTCACTTATTTGGCTGTCACTTATTTGCGCTGTTATTATTTGCATCAGAATGTTTTTCCATAGTCTGTTCGGTGCTTTCTGCCTGAGGACGTTCAATCAGGCAAGTGTGTTTTCTGGTATTCCTGTCGTAATTAATGCCGACCATGATAAGATTGCCGAAATACTCTCTGAGCCTGCCATCATAGCGTTTTTCCTTAATCTGTCTGATTGCCGTATCGGCATCTTTGTCGTATTTCAGTTCTACGATCATGGCCGGAAAATCCGTGTTTCTCCGTGGCAGGAAAACCAGATCAGCGAATCCTTTTCCGGCTGGCATCTCATGGACTATTTCATAATAACGCCGTGCCGTATAATAAGCAAGAATGACAGCTGCACTCAATGACGCCTCATTATTGTACTGCAGAACAGAGGCAACACTTTCATGTGTTTTTTCCAATGCCTCCGCGACCTTTTCACAGTCGCCTTCCAGTGTAGCCTCGAGCAGATCATCCGAGTCCTGAATAGCAGTCGCTACATAAGCCCATCCGTCCCCACTTACGGCGTCACCGAACGCATCCGCCACTTCAAGATTCGGAATGGTCGCTTTGCGAGTGTTCGAATCGTATGCCAGATACCCAAGGTGGATCAACAGGGTCAAAACGTCGTCCTTGCTGTGAAAGGATGTCATATCATTCTGGAACGTACTGATTTTTACCCTGACCGCTTTGCCCCCAAGCATACTCACGATAGCATCTTTCAGGCCGTCAAAATCCATTTCAATGTATTTTTTTAAAGATTCATACGTTTCCGAGGCCGTCCAGTAATTCTGAAATTCTTCATTCCGTATCGCCAGCATAACCGAATTGGGGTTATAGACATGCTGAATTCGATCAAAAGAGTAGCCGTCATACCATGTCTGCATACTCTCAAAATCCATATGGTGCTTCTCACAGAGTTCCTTTACTTCCGCCTCGGTAAAGCCAACGTATCCGGCCAGCTTCGCAGGCCTTGTCATGGTGAATTCCTGAAAATCCGTAAGCGCAGATTCAGTGCCGTATTTCTTGATCGGCAGAATGCCGGTCATATATGCAGCCGCGATGGTCTCATCTGTAGATGGTCCGCCCTTGAACAGCCCTCGCAGCAGCTGAACATACTCTTTTTGAAGCTTCTCATCGTCTTTTGCTTCGCGAAACAGAGCATCCCACTCATCAATGATAAGAATAAATTTACTGCCTGTGTTATGGCTGACAGCAAACAGCGCATCCGCAAGCACTTCTTCCTTCTCCCTGATACATGAAGGATAAGCTTCTCTGAGTTCCTCAATTACACTCACCTGTATCCTTTTAACAATCTCGCTCAGAGAAGTCGTGGTAGAAATAAACCTTGTGATATCCAGATATATTACATCGAACTTATTCAGGTACTCTTCATAAGAGTCCATCCCGGAAATTTTCAATTCCTGAAAAAGCTCTCTGGAATCACAGCTTTTGTCATAATATGCAGACAACATTTTTGCTGCAAAAGACTTTCCAAATCTTCTCGGGCGACTAAAGCAGGTTAATTTGGCCGGGGTTTCAATCGTGCTATTGATAAAATCAATCAATTCAGACTTATCTACATAGGCGCTTCTCCGAATCTGGCGGAAAGCTTCATTGCCTGGATTTAAATAAAGTCCCATTTCTGTTCACCTCGCGTTCGGATACAAATCAGATACAGTCAGTCTTTCTTTGATTAACTTACCACAATGTCGCCTCTAAATCAACTCATGAATTTAAGTAGACGAATTTTGCCCGGAACAGAAAGAACCGGGCATCTGGTGCAATATCCTGCGCCATGACACCCGGCTCTACTTAATCAGATTTTATATTGATTCTGTTCTGCTTTATTTTCTTCCGGCAAGAATTTTCCGGTAAGCCGCTCCCGCGATCAGGATCGCAGCCGCAAGAAGCATCATCGCGAAGGTCAGCGCGATCGGCGTCTGGTCGCCCGTCGATACAGAATCGCCGTCTGTCGTCTCAGATTCACTCGAAGAAGCAGAAGACGTTGTACTCTCGGTAGATTCCTCCGTCCCGGTTTCTTCCTCGGTGTCAGCTTCCTCCTCGGTATCAGTCTCCGACTCGGTTACCGTCGTCTCAGATTCTGTTGCTGTCGTCTCGGACTCTGTCGCTGTCGTCTCGGACTCTGTCGCTGTCGTCTCGGACTCTGTCGCCGGTGTCTCTGTCTCTGTGGGCGGCGTCTCCGTCTCGGTCGCCGGTGTCTCCGTCTCTGT
>JAJQIL010000053.1:2413-10710 GCA_021199235.1 Lachnospiraceae bacterium
CGGTGTCTCCGTCTCGGTCGCCGGTGTCTCCGTCTCTGTGGACGGTGTCTCCGTCTCGGTCGCCGGTGTCTCCGTCTCTGTTGCCGGCGTCTCCGTTTCGGTGGATGGCGTCTCCGTTTCGGTTGACGGTGTCTCCGAATCCACTATCGTGAAATCATAGGTCACAGACACTGCGTTGTAGCAATCTGTCTCTGCGAATACAGCCAACAGTGTATAATTGCCGGCCTCTGTCGGAACTGTCGTTGTATAAGTGCTGTCGTCAGCGCCCTGCAGCTTATAATAGTACGTCACATTGCCTGTTCCGTTTGTGGAAGACAGTGCTGTCAGCACATCGGCTGCCGACATACCGCTCACCCAGCTTCCGATCGTTACAGAGGCAGCACCATCGGCCTTATTTACGGTTACCGTGATCGTCACCGGCTCCGCCGCCGTATACAGATCGGTCTCTGTCGTAGTCACGGTGATCACTGCATTGCCCGCTTTCAGGGTCGTAGCTGTCGTACCTTCATCATCAATAGAGAGCACATCCGTACCGGTCGTTACCTCAAAGACCAGCTCGCCGTCGCCTGTCACGGTAAGGCCAAGGTTCTCGGCCGTAAGAATGATCGACTGGCCATAGGTCACAGTTTGTGCCGACGTCTCCGGCGCAATTGCAGCCGCTGTTTTTGTGGCTTCTGTTTCCTCAGTCTCCGTTTCCTCAGTCTCTGTTTCCTCAGTCTCTGTTTCCTCAGTCTCTGTTTCCTCAGTCTCTGCCTCCTTAACGGTCACGGTAATGGTCCTTGTCGCAGCTTTATAATAATCTGTTTCCTCCACTGAAATGGTAATTTCCGCCACACCGGCTTTCTTTACCGTCACAATGCCGTCGCTGCTCACAGAGAGAACATCCGCGCCGCTTGTTACCTCGTAGGTCAGATCTCCATCCCTGTTTGCTGTTGCTTCCAGAGCAAGCGTTGTTGTCTTTCCATAGGTAACCGTCTGATCCGATGCGGAAATCGTTGTTTCTGCCTTATCGACATTGATGGTCACGTTCACTTTTGCGTAAGAATACGTGTTGGTTTCTTCCACATACACCTTGATGATGGCTGTTCCGATCCCGATGATCTCGATGTCGCCATTCTCATCAATCATCACCACGTCTTCACCCTCAAGGATGGTGTATTGAAGATCCGCGTCAGAGTCCGTCTCAATTCCTGCCGCCTCGACAAGATTGAAGTCCTCATCTCCATATTCTTTTTCAACAGTATAGTCAGTCGCATCAATCGTGGCATCCAGCTTGCCATTGACTTTTACGTCAATCCAGTATTCTCTCGTCTGCCACTGACTGTCTTCATCGTCCGCATCCCCGGTTGTAACACGGAAAGCAAAGTTCGTCCTGCCTTCTTCCACACCGGTCACGATAATTACCGCGGTTCCGTCATCCTTTATTTCCCAGGTGACTTCCAGAACACTCTCATCAGGATAGCTGTCTTCCACATCATCTGCATATTCAACAGCAAGAATCGGCAATTGGTCATTGGAAATCTCATACTCACCTGATTCCTCATTATATGTTGACGTTTTCTGATACAGTGTCACCGGAATCTCAATCGTATTGTTGTCCTCCGGCCGATTGATCGTATAAGAACTCTCATATTCGAGCCAGGTGAAATCATTCGAAACTGATACGCGAATTTCCCAGGTACCTTCATTCCCGGTATACGGATCAACATATGTAACTGTCAGCACAGCCACACCATTGTCATTATTTGTATTCGCGGCCACCACCCAGCAGTCATTCTCTTCGTCATAGGAAACCGTTGCAATCTTCTTGTCTGTAGGATTCATGTCCTCATCACAATTTGTAACCTCAACGTCTGTTATCGTCAGCTGGCTGGAATTTCCTCCATAATAGCCGTAAATGTTTGTGGATTCTCCCTGAGAAATCACATTCTCTTCCACGCCGATATCCAGATATTCTCCCTCATTTCCTGTGTATATATACTGCCACCCTGTTTCCAGAAACTCGTATCCGTCATACAACACATGAAGATCTATAAAGATATCGCGTTCTGAAGAAATTGCGGTAATGGTAAGGGAACCATCATCATTCACCACCCAGGATACCAGATTTCCATTTTCCGCTTCACTACCGTCATCGTAGTAAACCGTCCAGACATACTCCGTGCCTTCCGGCATCTCCAGGCTGCCCTCGCTTGGACTATAAGTAACTGTCGCCGGAATTCCAACGTAAATGCTCCAGTCATCAATGCTTTCAGCATTTTCCGTCAAAAGAGAAAGATCAAGTCCATAGTCCAGCGTTTCAAACACATAGTCGTACCAGGTATCATACCAGCATACATCGTACTCATCATAGTTCTGCAGAACCACCGAGACGTTCGTCCAATAGGAAGCTCTCCGGATCAGGGTCGGAACAAGGTCATCCTCTGTTCCTTCTGCCACAGTCCAGGCATTTGTATCATAATCGCCAAGGTTAAGACGATATGTCGTTCCGTTTATCTCAAATTCGGAATTCAGATTGCCATCTGTCAATTCACTGATGAGATAGCTATTCGTCTTTGTCTCCCCTTCTTCGTCGATGTACGTATACTCAATAGTGAGTCCGCTCCAGTCGAGACTTTCTCCGATACCGACATTCTCCACATCGCCGGCGAGCTCAAAATTGTCATCCCCGACACCCCACCAGATCTCGCCCGATGTGAGCTCATTCCCGTCCGCGTCCCTGATCGTGATCCAGGTAGTCGCTTCGCCACTGCTTACACCGGTAAAAATGAGCGTATTGGCGTCGTCCTCTGACTGCACGCAGGTCAGGATGCTCTCATCCTCTGTAGAAATCTCAACCGTATATCCTGTATCATTAAGGTCAATCACTTCACTGACCACGTTATTATTTTCATCCGTGTAAGAATATTCCAGACTGAGCGTAGCTTCTTTTTTCTGGCCAACAGCAATCCATTCATGGCTGGATGAATTGCGCGTGATGTCCAGTGAATAATATTCACCGGTCACGTAAATGACGAACTCGAACGACTGCTCATTCCCGTCAGCATCCACATAAGTGGCAAGCATATTCGCGTAGCCGCATTTGTTCGTATTTACATCAACCCATCCGTCACTGGCTTCGCCGTTCAGGTAGATGGCGTCGTCTGTCAGCATATCTCCCTCGTCGGTATATTCGTTCTGTGATTCGATCTCAAGGCTGGTCAGCGTCACATTCCCGTCAAATCCCCATGGATTCTCATAGCTGCGGCCGTTATAATAGATGTTCGTATCGATCCCGCAGCCATTGCCCAGCACGATCGAGATGTCTCCGATCTCGTCGTATTCCGTATAAGGGATCACGATCTCAAACCAGAGGTCATCTGAGGTTGCCAGTTCCAGATCGTAATCACCATCTTCATCCGTATCATACCAGACAGTCGCGGTAACGCACACCCAGGAGCCATCCCAGTCTCTGTCCGCTTCTGATACCGTGAGTGTCAGGCTTTCACTGTCACTGTTGACTGTTTGAATGAGTCCGGACTCGTCATCAATGTTCCATGTCACCAGATAATCATCCGGAAGAGGATCGCTCCAGTCCCACACATTCAGTTCTATGGTCTGTTCATTTCCATAAACAATATAGTTGCCATAATCGTTAAGATATTTATCCGTCAGTTCCAGAAAGGTGTAATAGTAGAGCGGTTGTATGCTAAAATCAGTTTCGGCGCCCTCATAGTACGTTCCGTCAGCTGTTCTATATGCCGAGACCATAACCGCTATAGTTGTTATCGCTTCCGGATCAAACTCTGTTTTAATCCGATTTATAAGCACAGTATCGCCATACTTATTCGTACCAGTGGTTTCAAAACAATCAGTCAGATCGCTAAAGACCCCATGCACATCAAGATAATAATCCTCTCGATTGACCTGTTCTTTTCCGTCATTAGTCACCCTGTAAAGACAGAAACCGTAGTTGGTCGGATCAAAATTTTCTCCAAGATTAAGGCACGAATCATAGTATTGATCTGCCTCAAGCGTATAATAAGCATCCGCCACCATAAAGCCGGCAGAAGCAGTCGTTATCAATCTTTCATATGCATCATAAAGAGAAACATTTACCGATTCATAACTGCCTGTATCGGTCGCCTGAAGGCCAGTGACCGTCAAAGTCACATCACCATCTATTATTTCTGGTTCAGACACACTTACATAAGTATCAGAATCACATGTGGCTGAGGCCTTATAAGAATCATCCAATTCAAGGTAATCGGAAGTCATATAGGAATCGCCTTCGGACGTTTTATAAAGCTTGTTACTATAAAACGAAATGTACAGGGTAATGTCCTCACCTGTCAGAAGTGTACCTGAAAAAGAGTAATCAGAATAATTGATGCTAGTTGTAATTATTTCAAGCATCAGAGTGTCTTCTTCGTCATCATCGACGCTATCATCACCCGTGTCTCCGGCATCTTCAACATCTTCCTTATCCCCGGCGGCGCTGTCGCCATCCGTATTTTCCTCAGCGTCATCGCCTGACCCATCGTCAGTGCTGCCCTCGTCATTACCGTCAACATCCCCGGTGTTGCCGCTGTCACCGGTCTCACCGTTGCTGCCCGATTCTCCGTCCGCAGCGCTTCCGCCTTCTCCAGATCCGGTATCATCGCCGTCTTCATCCGTGCCAGCATCAGTGCCGGTACCGTCCGCTCCTTCGTCGCTCGCAGCGACAGCCGCACCGTCCGAACCCAGTCCGGCAAGTTCGCCCGTCTGCGTGTCTTCCGCGGAATCCATATTCGTATTGTCCGTATCGTCATTCGTCGAATTCTCCCCTGTCACGTCCGTCGACGCCTCGGCCGCATCCGTTGTCGCCTCTGTCTCTTCCGCTGTCACAGAGCTTCCGATGGACGGCACCTGCGAGCAGACCAGCACGGTTGCAAGCAGCAGCGCCATAAATCTCTTTCTGTTCCTCATGAAAAAACCTCCTTATTTACTAATTCTGAAGCTTACCGCGATTCTATCACTTTTGGCTTTCCTGATGGTGTCCTGGAAAAAGACTTCGTATCCTTTTCTGATTCAGACAACGAAATATCGTTGCTGCGGTGCCTTGTCTTTTTCAAAGAGTCGAACAATCGTCTGCGAAAATGACGAACAGTTACGTTTTTTTGTGTCCTGAAAAGAGACTTTTTAAGAGAAATTTCAAAACGATTGTCAGATTTTATCGAACTGTGATATACTGAAAACGTTTATAACAGCAAAGATACAATTAATATTATTTCGTAACCATTAAGGGATTGATCCGTTACGAAATACCGTTTGCATTTAGGAGGGATTGCTTTGTCGAAACAGAACACAAAAGACATCACAACATCCCAGCTTCTGTCACTTATTAAAAAATCAAATGAGTTTTCTGAAGTAACCGAGACGTACCACGATCAGGAGGACGAGCCGCTCTTCTGCCATTTTCTGTATTCTGCGATGCAAAAACACGGTAAAACAGCGACGGATGTGATCATGGAGAGCGGCATTGAGCGGTCTTATTTCTATCATATATTGAGCGGACAGAAGTCACCCGGCCGCAACATGGTGCTGCGCATCAGTCTGTGTCTGTCCGCGACCCTTACCGAGACAAATCAGCTGCTGCGGCTTTCGCGCCAGGGTGTGCTGTACCCGAAGGTGAAGCGCGACGCAGCGATCATCTTTGCGATTGAGAAAAAATATTCCATGCAGCAGACCAATGATCTGCTGATCCAGGAGGGTGAACTGCCCCTGTATAAAGAAAATCGGGGGGGAATGAAAGGCCATGAATCAGTGGTCGGATGACGCGCCGTTTTCGCTTCCCGGGGATCTGGCAGAGATCTATGAGGTAAAATCCTGTCTGAAATATTCCGCGCAGGCCAGTACATACCTGCTCCGCAAAAAAGAGACGGGAGTTCTTTACCTTTTGAAGACCGCCTTAAGTCCGGAATATGCGGCGCAGCTTGTAAATGAGAGAAAAATTCTGAATTTCATCCATGCTTCGGAGGATTCCTGGTATCCGAAGCTTTTTCCGACTGCTGTTTTTCTGGAAAAGCGTGCCCCTGACGATGAACTCTATTACATCCGTACTTATATAGAAGGAAAAACTCTGGAAGAGCTGTGCGAGACAAATTACGAGAAGCCCGGCATTCCTCTTATGCAGACACTCGACTATATGATCTCCCTGGCCGACATGCTTCGGTTTCTGCATTCGCTTAACCCACCCCTGATTCACCGCGACATCAAACCGCAGAATATTATTGTAGATTCGGATGGGCAATGCCACTATATTGACCTGGGTATCTCCCGGTTCTACCAGCCGGACAAACGCAGCGACACGCTTGTGATGGGGACGCAGCTGACAGCACCGCCGGAACAGTTTGGCTACAAACAAAGTGATGTAAGAAGCGATCTGTATTCACTTGGTCTCACATTTTTCTACTGCCTGACCGGAGAATACACACCCACAGATGAACTGCTCGCAGAGCTGGATGAACCGGTTGCCGCCATCATCCGCCGCGCGACGATGTTCGATCCGGACAGGCGCTATCAGAGTGCGGATGAATTTCTGGCTGCCCTTCTGGCCGTGCGGTTTCCGCAGCTATATCCTGAACGGATGCCTGACACAGAGACCGCAAATGCGCATAAGCGGAATCCCATAGGGATTGGAGCCGCTGTATCCGCACTCGTCCTGATTCTGGCCGCAGGCGCGTGGTTCAATCGCGTGCCAATTTCTCACCTTTTATCCGATGCAGCTTCGGGCAACGAGTCCGCTTCCGGCGGCGCCAATTCTTTGGAAAACATATTCTCGT
This sequence comes from Lachnospiraceae bacterium, assembly GCA_021199235.1. Classification (GTDB taxonomy): domain Bacteria; phylum Bacillota; class Clostridia; order Lachnospirales; family Lachnospiraceae; genus Choladousia. Next base: position 9,217 of record JAJQIL010000053.1, read on the forward strand.
CTGCAGACGCCGATTCTTTGGAAAATATATCCTCGTCTGCGGACGCCGGTGCATCAGAAGCCGTCTACACATTTACCGAGCCCCTGATCGAGGAGGCTGTGCGCTCCCAGCTTAGCATCGGAGACGACGAGCCCGTTACGGAAGAGGATTTGGAAAAGATCGTCTCTCTGCACATTTTCGGACAGCAGATTTATTCAGATGACGACGAATTCTGGTTTCAGGGGGATTATCCTTTTGTATATGATAATGAAATGCAGGAATCCGGACTCTATGAGCGCACAGGCACAATCTCATCTCTGGAGGACATCACGCATATGCCAAACCTGCACACGCTCTGTCTTTACCGGCAGCAGATCACCGATCTGTCTGTTCTGGCGGACACTGAGCTTAGCATCAGGGAACTAGGCATCGGATACAATCCGGTCAGTGACCTGTCGCCGCTTGAAGGAAATACGGACATAGAAACACTGAATCTTGCAGGGCTGGAGATTTCGGACTGCTCAGTCCTCTCCACGCTGAAAAATCTGAAAAATCTCAACATCAGTTCGACCGGTATCCAATCACTGGCCGGACTGGAGAACTGCGCCATCGAGGAGCTGAACATTTTTGACCTGGAACTTGCTGATTACTCACAGCTATCCGCATTGGAGCATCTGACTTATCTGGAGATTGATCATCTTACGAATTCTGTGATCTCCGCCATGAGTGAGACCTCCCTGACTTCGCTTTTCATCCATTCCATGAACGGGTTCTCTGTCGGCCAGCTGTCCGATGTCTCTTCTCTGGAGTCCCTGGGCGTCTATGTGGGAAATATGGACGAAACCTCTCTGGAATCGATTGATCTGCCCGCTCTGCGGGAGCTTGATATCAAAGACGCGACAATTGCTGATTTCTACGGGCTCTCCTCGCTGGAATCACTGACTTCGCTGAAAATCTATGCCAGCACCTGCTTAAGCTACGATGGTCTCACCGACATTCCGAACCTGCACACCATCACCTGCACTCAGGAGCAGGCCGAGGCAATCCGTGCGCAGTATCCGGACGCAGATTATTATTATGCGTATTGATTTTTCTTCCAACGAAACGTTTTATTCTACAAACATGTATTATGCCGTTTCCTGTTGGTGAGTACGCTGTACGATCATCTTTGTCAGACATTCCTGTGAAATGTTTTTTTCTCTGCGAAGTCTGACTATTTCCTCTAACACCTTACGCTCACTTTCATCGACATAGTAAGTATCAGCGGGCATATTGTCTCTTTTAGTAAGAGGAACCTCTCCGTTTTTTATCGCAATCGCTTCCTGAAGGCTTTGCTCCAGACTCTCGTAAACACTCATCTTATTCCTCCTGAAGTACCGTCTCCTGGCTATAGTGAACCGCGCCGTGCAGAATCGCTGACGCGATGGCGCGGTCTGCCTTTCCCCCCCGTGAATAGTAACCCAGACTGATTATCACAAAAATTTTCTCTTCTTCATCATTGCATTCAATACGATA
>JAJQIL010000020.1 GCA_021199235.1 Lachnospiraceae bacterium
CAATCACATCAAAGGAGCTTATGCTTACATCAAATAACTTCGTGAAACAACCCTGTCCTAACAAAGGTTGTCGTTGCTTTTGGGGTTGCTTTGTGGTAAGCTATATATACAGTTGCCGGGTTATTTGTACAAACATATTTATGGAATGGGGAAAAGATGGAAGATAAACATAAAAGTAGCATGGATGTCACCAGAAAGATTTTACTGGTTCAGTAATAGTTGATTTTATGAACAGAAATGAAGCGCAGATTAAATAAATGCTTGTGCTAGTTACGACTTGATTCACTGTAGGAAAGTGCAGATTCTCATCTTTGCAGAAAAAGGTGGCTTTAGATGAAAGACGACTACCCAAAACGTTGTTCTTTTGAAACGTTTAAAAGTAATGTCTGTCACAGACTTAAAAATTTGGGTGACATTGGTTTTCTGATTGCAACAATAGAAGACGATGATATTTTCGATTACTATTCACTCGGCTGGTATCCGGAGTGTCTGTACCTGTTGGCCATGGTGGACTATATCAGCCGCCTGAATGGTGTTGAACTTTGCGAGGATTATGATGAGTTGCGAAGGTTGAGACTTGAGGAAACAGTGTACCCGGTAAGTCTGCTGATTTTATCGGAAGTGCTTGGGGATGAGGGTATAAAAGAGGAAGCGTACGCAAACGCTATCCCGGAATTTATACGGTTTAATATAGTGGAGAACGAAGTGCGAAATGTCTGCTGAAAAGCAGCAATAGAATACAGATTGGCGAGAAATTTTTCAAAGTTGTGTCTATTATTACATCAATCTACTTGATGTAAATGAATGCTAGAAAAATTGCATATTAGTACTAAACAGGGGAACTTCCGAGAAATCGGAAGTTTTTTTGTGTTTTACTTGACAACAGCAGGTTTGCGAGCTGGCGAGAAATTGTATGAGGAAAAATTAATGGCAGAGGAGGGCATCAAAAAGACAGACAATGAGCTGATTTATATCGGAAAGCCGATTCCGTTTGAAGTAGAAGAATTCCTGAAGCAGCTCGAAGAACTGGCGGAAGCAAGCTACGAAAACAGCCCGGATATCGTAGAACTTGTCGAAAAAATTGTGCCGACATTTCATCCGGTAGGAGAGAAGCCGGGACAGTGATTGCGGGAATGAAAAAGAAAAATATATGCTTGCACGTAGAATGTCGCAATTGTATAATAGAATTTACAGGAAGCCACTGCCGTAATCAGCATTAAACTTCACAGACAACGACAGAATCGTCAGACTTTAGAGTATTATTTGAGCTTTCTTACGGAGGTTAGCATTTATGGGAATCTATTTAAATCCGGGAAACAGAGGGTTTCAGACAATTTTAAATGGAATCTACGTGGATAAAACCGGTCTGATTGATTTCGTAAACCGAACGATCAACACCCCTCAGAAGCTGACAAGTTTCAGCCGTCCTCGCCGTTTTGGCAAATCATTTGCTGCGAAGATGCTCTGCGCCTATTATGATAAAAGCTGTGACTCACGTACTCTCTTTGAGGGGCTGGAGATAGCAAAAATGGATTCTTTTGAGAAGTATCTCAATAAATTCGATGTCATTTATCTGGATATTACGTGGTTTGTTTCTACTACAGATGATCTAAAGAATGTGGTTGATGATATACAGAGCAGTGTAATCTTTGAACTAAAAAATGAGTTTTCGGAATATGTTCCCGAAAATGAAAAATCATTGCCACGCGTAATGACAACTATCTCATCAAAAACAGACAGAAGATTTATTGTAATAATAGATGAATGGGATGCCATCTTTCGTGAAGCAAAGAACGATGATGCACTCCAAAAGAAATATATCCAGCTCCTCCGCGGTCTTTTTAAGGGCGGGACAGCGACGGATGAAACAATAGCAGCTGCTTATATGACGGGCATTCTTCCGATTAAAAAATATGGTACCGAGTCGGCACTGACTGATTTTTACGAGTTCACTATGGTTGCTCCGGACACACTGGCACCGTACGTTGGATTTACGGAACAGGAAGTCATAGAACTGTGTGAGAAATATTCGTTTGACTTTGAAAAGATGAAGCAATGGTATGACGGATATTCCTTTGAAAATCTGGATTCTGTGTATAATCCCAATTCCGTGATGAATGCGATATCGAGAGGGGCTATAAGAAATTATTGGACCAGCTCTGAAACCTACGAATCATTGAAAAGCTATATCAGCATGAACTTTGACGGCTTGAAGGATGACATCATTTCCATGCTTGGCGGGAAAAGGACCCGGGTCGTGGTTAGCACCTTTCAGAATGATGTCACATCCTTTAATAACAAGGATGACGTGCTGACGCTGTTGATTCACCTTGGTTATCTCGGTTATGATGCCGCAAGTGAAAGAACCTTCATACCGAATCAGGAAGTATCAGATGCGTACGCAGATGCGGTCAGGGAGGAAGACTGGAAGGATGTTGGCGACCTTATTCGTCAATCAGAAGACTTACTTGAAGCAACCCTTCACGGGAATGAGGGGGCTGTGGCCGACGCGTTGGAACGTGTTCATGCTTTGAATTCCTCGGTTCTGCAGTACAATAATGAAGCGGCACTTAGCAGCGCAATCATGATAGCATATTATACGGCAAGGAGAATTTATAAAATTGTTCCGGAGTTTCCACAGGGGAAAGGGTTTGCAGACCTGGTTTTTCTCCCTCGCAAGGGATCGGATAAGCCGGTTATGATTGTGGAGCTTAAATATGATAAGGACGCCGATACCGCAATCCGACAAATACACGAGAACCGTTATGAAGGAGATTTGAAAAAATATTTTGGTAATTTACTTCTGGTGGGAATTAACTATGACAAGGATGCAAAGGGTGCCGATGCGAAGCGGCATAGCTGTGTGGTTGAGAAAGTATAATCACACATTTGGTGACAGCAGGCGAAGCAAATTCGACAAGAGCATATGGAGCTTAATAACGATAGAGGGTAATACAATTACCCTCTATTAAATTGCGCTTTTTTGGGAAATGGATTGGTTGGTATGGTTACATGCTACGGGTAAACCGCCGATGCCGAATGTTCCGTAAGCAGCGTATGTGTAAAAAATATGCGAGTTTCACTAAAAAGTATATTCCCAACGCAATTCCTATATGTTATAATGCAAGCAGAAATGATGACAGGTGGAATGATTTCGTATGAAAATATATTTGGATAACTGCTGCTACAATCGTCCGTATGATGACCAATCACAGTTACGGATATCCCTGGAAACGCAGGCTAAATTGTATGTTCAGGAAATGATCAAAAATGGTGAGCTTGAGCTGACAACATCATATGTATTGCAATATGAGAACAGCGAAAACCCATATGAAATTCGAAAGAGGGCTATTTCCGAATTTGTCAGAAGCTATTCAAACGAACACATAGACTATGACAGAGCAGAAGAAGTGGGAAAGATGGCCAAAGATATCATGAAAACAGGAGTTAAAACCAAGGATGCTCATCATGTTGCATGTGCTATATTAGCTTCCTGTGATTATTTTCTTACGACAGATAAACGTCTGTTGAAATATGCAACGGATGAAATAAAAATCATGAACCCGATTGATTTTATTGAAGAATTGGAGGAGCGATAATATGGCTAACAGTATGGAGGTTATGAATAAAGGAATAGAATGTTTGTTGGAAAAACTGGGAATCGTGGAGACAGAACAGTTTATTTCCGTGATAATTCGAGAGCAGTTTGATTATACAAAATGGCAACGAGAGAAGTTTGATGCTATGGATGCAGACACATTTAATTCTGCTGCAGTGGATTATGCAAAAAAACATCCTTTTGTAACAGCAAAGCAGTGATACAATCTGACATAGTTATGTTTATTACCTTGGAATAGATATGATTGTGTACCTGTTTTTGAAAGAGATGATTGAGTAAATAAATATGTGTTTAGGTGAGTGATAGAGGGGATTATTCCCCTCTATTAAATTGCACTTTTTTGGAAACAGGTTGGTTGATCTGGTTACATAACATTAAGCGTGGCTGAGGTAGTAGTAGGCTAACAGGAATCGGTTTACCTGTCGCATATTGCAAAAGATGACACGGGTAAACCGATGGGTAAGAGCTGATGAAATTAAGTTACATGACATTAGATGCCGCGGTTAAACCGACGGTGGTCATGTAAGAATCTCAAAAATCTATTTCAAATATAAATCTTATGTGCTATAATAAACATCTGAGATCATAGTTGGAATACAGGTAAAGACAAAGATGTAAAATAGATTGTGATTTGAGGTGAATCTTATGTGTACAAGAAGTGAATTGAGTATTATATTAAAAGAAGTTGCAAAAGCCTACCGATCGACATATGGCGAAGACTTGTCGAGGATAATTCTTTATGGCTCCTACGCAAGAGGTGATTATCAGGATGACTCAGATGTTGACGTGGTTGCAATTGTGAGGGGATCCAGAAAAAAACTTCAGGATGAACTGGAAAGAGTATGGGATGTATCACATGATTTGAGCTTGGAATATGGAACGATAGTTTCCCCTACAGTGATTCCGCAGGACGAGTTTGAAAAGGGCAAAGGTGTCATACCATATTATAGAAATATTGAGAAGGAAGGAATAATAGTCAATGGATGAATTGAGTAAGAAGGACTTGTCTGATTACCGAATGGAAATGGCAGAAGAACACCTGAAAGCTTCAAAAATTTTGCTGGATAATGGCCTTTTCAAAGATTCCCTTGGCCGGTCATATTATGCAATGTTTGCTGCCACACGCGCAGTTCTTGCATTGGATGGTGTTGATTTTTCTAAACATGCCGGTGTTATTTCATATTTTCAAAAGGAATATGTGAAAACTGGAAAGGTAGATGCAAAGTATTCAAAATATCTTATGAATGCCTTCCAGATAAGAAATCATGCGGATTATGCCGATTACTATGTAGTTGCAAGAGATGATGCGGAAAAGCAATATGAAAGGGCTAAGGAGTTCTGTGAGTTTATTAAGAATTTACAACACCCTTCATAAATTCGATTGCCATATCCATTTCTTTGAAATAACAGGGTTGGGAATAAAGTTGGGAAAAAAGGTTGGGAATAAAAGGTGCTGACTGCGGGGCCTTAAAGAGCTAAAGTAATTATGACAGAGAGAAAGAGAATATTGGACTGGAATGATAGAGGGGATTATTCCCCTCTATTAAATTGCGCTTTTTTGGAAACAGGTTGGTTGATATGGTCATATGACATTGGAAGTAGTTAAGGCGATAGATCAATAGGAATGGGTTTTCCTGTCGCATGTTGTCGAAAAGACGCAACGGGTAAGCCGATGGGTAAAAGCTGATGAAATAAAGTGACATGACATTACATGCTACGGGTAAACCGATTGTAGAAAATAAACAAAATAAATGTTCAAATACCCTTGCATTTTGTTAAGTATCAACAACAAAAATCGCTATTTTCACCTCATAAACCCCCAAAAATCCTAGCGTACAGTCAGGAATCGGTTTAACCGTAGCATGTTTTTGGGATATGACACGGGTAAACCGATGGGTAAAAAACAGAACGGGATTTACTTCACTGTAGCATGGGTAGTCTGGTTGTTGTTGAGAATTGGCTTGGTTTTGCTGTAGCTTGAGTGGGTTTCTGATGGGTAGGAGATAGGTTTTGAAGCAATCGGTTTAACTGTAGCATGGGTAGTTTAGTGTAATCGGTTTAACCGTAGCATGGGTAGTCTGGTGAATCGGTTTAACCGTAGCATAAGGGGTTTGATGAAAATAGGCGCAAATCGGCATTATCAGTTTAACTGTAGCATGAGTAGTCTGGTGAACAATCGGTTTAACCGTAGCGTGTTGGAAAAAGATGCTACAGGCAAACCGATGGTTGGAGATAATCGAGTGTTCAGCGGAGATAATCTGCTGGTATAGAGATGGCGGAGATAATCACAGTGCCAAGCCTGCTGAGCGATAGGTATTTATATAAGGAAGCTGTCCGTAAGCGACAGTCTTTATCTCGTATATGGGAATGACTACAGGAGAAATAGAAGATTTGGGAAGCAGGCTTTGGCAACGGAAATGAAACCGTTGCTCATATCACAGCTGAAATAGCGGACATGTCGGCGCTCTTCGAGAGAGTACTGCATTCACATTGCAAGGGACAGGACGCCCTATTCGGCACGAAATATTCCGGTGCATCCGGCAATCGCAGACAGTCTCTCTCATGTAGTCCGCTATATGGAAGAGCGGGATGCCAAAGAGGTAAGAGAGCAGCGGAGGCGAATGGGCGTTTACTGGATGGTGACAAAGGCCACAGAAACGTACTGCAATGAACAGCATTCGTGCAGGGACTGCAGGGCTTCCTTCGCTGCCAGATTGAAAGAAGCAGGTGCAAATGATATCGTTATAGAGTATCTTTATGGTACTAAAGAGTCATTTCTCAAAGCATACAAACATGCTTACGCGCATCCCTCGCCGGACAGGATAAAAGAAGCCGTCCTGCGTCTGAATTAATGGAGGTGTGAATATGCAGACTTTCAGGGAATTACATTGTGCATATATAGCCGGGAATCGGCATGGCTTTACGAAAACTTTATTACATAACCTTGAGCAGTCCTTAATCAGATATAGGGGTATTATGGATCTGGAGTACGATAAAGTAACAGACCAGATGCTTGATGAAGGAATCCGCACGGCAAAGACGGACTATACCAGGACGCGCATTGCTTTCCTGATTCATGAATATGACAGGGCAACAGGTGTGGAACATCATTTGGAATATGACCGTGTCGGAGAACAGGAGGGAGCGGTATGAGACCGGAATGGGTACCATATGGAGCAGGAACAGTGGCCTTTGTAGAGAGGAACAGACGGCATCCGTATTGTGCAAGAAGATACAAAGGATCTAACAAGAATAGAAGCCCTTTATACCGGGTAATAGGGTATTTTGTGACGGAGGAGGAAGCCTGGCAGGCACTGTTGGAGGTGGCGGACAAGTCGGAGGAAGATTTGTCGAATGCGGATATGACTTTTAGTGAGCTGCTGGATCATTTCGTAGGAATGCATGACGAACTGTCAAAGATTACAATTCGTACAAAGGTTGGATGCGCGAAGGGATACTGCAAGCACTTGATGAATGTGCCGTACCGTGAAATCAGGGCAGACGACATGAGGGAAGTGCTGCGGACAGTTGACAGTACGGGCAGAAAACAACAGGTCAAGTCATTGTTTTCTTCACTTGACAGGGAAGCGGAAAGTCTTGACATACCGGGGAAAAGATATGCCCAGTTTCTGGCCCAGATTCGTCCCAAAAAAGACGATTCAAGACCAGAAAAGGTGCCTTTTACGGAAAATGAGATGCAAATGTTCCTTGAACATAGAAAAGAAAGAGATATGGATCTGGCTTTGTTTCTCTGTTATACGGGATTTCGTGAAGGAGCATTTCGCAAAATACGAAAGGAAAACGTTGATCTGGATGCAATGACAGTCACCGGAGGAATTAAAACAAAGGCGGGACTTATGAGGACAATACCGCTGCACCCAAACATTCAGCCGATTGTGGCTCGAATGATGGAAAAACCCGGAGAATATCTGCTGACCAATGAATATGGAAAGCCCATGAGTGAGCCGGAATTAACCGGCAGGTACCTGATGGCGATTGCTCCGTACACAAATAGGCATCACTATCTTCACGAGTGCAGGCATACTTTTTATAACAAGCTGCAGGATCAGCATGTAGAAGGCTATGTTATTGATGTCTTGATGGGACACGCACCGCAGGATGCGGGTCAGCGGCATTATGCAAGAGTTTCTATTGACAGGAAACGGGAATCGATTATGAAGCTGTGGGAGTAATGTTGTTAAGGATGCAATGATAATAAGAGCAATAATAATAAGAACAATAATAATAAGAGCCTTCCGGGGCTCTTATTATATTGGGAAAAGCCCATTCTTTACAGGAGCATTTTATAAAAGATTAAAAATATGGAGGACTTTAGACAATGAAAATCACAGTAGCAGGCACAGGTTATGTAGGACTGTCACTCGCGGTACTTCTCGCACAGCACCATGAGGTTTATGCAGTGAATAATACACAATGGAAATGCGACCTGATCAACAGTGGTAAATCCCCGATCCAGGATGATGAAATCGAGGAGTATCTGGCGAACCGGCCGCTGCGGCTGACGGCGACGACGGATCGTGAACTGGCATATAAGGATGCTGAGATGGTGATTATTGCGACGCCGACCAATTATGACTCAAAGACGAATTTCTTTGATACCAGCTGTGTAGAGGATGTGATCGAGACAGTCCGGAAGTACAATAAGGACGTACTGCTGGTCATTAAGTCTACGATTCCGGTGGGATATACAGCGGCTATACGGGAAAGATATCAGGATAGGAATATCATTTTCAGCCCGGAGTTTCTGCGGGAGTCGAAGGCATTATATGATAATCTGCATCCGTCGCGTATTGTGGTGGGGACGGATTTAAAGGATGAGCATTTAGTGGAATCAGCCCACAGGTTTGCTGATTTGCTTGTAGAAGGTGCAATTGATGAGAATATCCCGGTGCGATTCCCTGGATTTACTGAGGCGGAAGCAGTGAAGTTATTTGCAAATACCTATCTGGCTGTGCGCGTGGCATATTTCAATGAGCTGGATACATATGCTGAGGTTAAAGGTCTGGATACACAGGCAATCATTGACAGCGTGTGCCTGGATCCTCGCATTGGTTCTCACTACAACAATCCGAGCTTCGGGTACGGCGGCTATTGCCTGCCGAAGGATACGAAGCAGCTCCTTGCGAATTATGAGGATGTGCCGGAGACGATGATCCGTGCCGTGGTGGAGAGCAACCGGACGAGGAAGGATTTTATCGCGGAACGCGTATTGGAAATTGCCGGTGCATATCAGGCCAACGAGGAATGGAGTGCCGAGAAAGAAAAAGAAGTTGTGGTCGGTGTGTACCGGCTGACGATGAAGAGCAACAGCGACAATTTCCGCCAGAGCAGCATCCAGGGCGTGATGAAGCGCATCAAGGCGAAGGGCGCGACTGTGATCATCTATGAGCCGACGCTGGAGAACGGCAGCACGTTCTTCGGATCCGTTGTGGTAAACGATATGGATGAATTTAAGAAGAGAAGTCAGGCAATATTGGCAAACCGGTATGACAAATGCCTGGATGATGTGAAAGACAAGGTGTACACACGGGACATCTATTTCCGTGATTGATGAGGAGACGGTATGTTAGAGAAGAATGTAGACATTAAGAATAAAACCATCCTCGTCACCGGGGCCGCCGGATTTATAGGCGCAAACCTTGTTCTGGAACTGTTGAATGCCTGCTCACCTGTGAATATTATCGGCATTGACAATCTGAACGATTACTACGATGTAAGTATAAAGAAGTATCGGTTGGACGAGATACAGAAAACAGCGGAGCAGCATCCGGAATCTATATGGAGCTTCGTGAAAGGAAGCATTGCCGATAGAGCGTGTGTGGATGCTGTTTTCCGCGATTACAAACCTTCCGTTGTGGTCAATCTTGCAGCGCAGGCGGGAGTACGGTACAGTATCACGAATCCGGATGTGTATATCGAGAGCAATCTGATCGGATTTTATAATATTCTGGAAGCTTGCAGGCACAGCTATGACGACGGGAACAGAGGCGTGGAGCATCTCGTTTACGCTTCCTCATCTTCTGTGTACGGTTCGAATAAGAAGGTGCCGTACAGCGTAGAGGATAAGGTAGATAATCCTGTATCTCTCTATGCTGCCACGAAAAAGAGCAATGAGCTGCTTGCCCATGCATATTCTAAGCTGTACAACATTCCGTCTACCGGCCTGCGCTTCTTCACAGTATATGGACCGGCTGGCAGACCGGATATGGCATACTTTGGTTTTACCAATAAGCTGCGGAACAATCAGACCATCCAGATTTTCAACTATGGCAACTGCAAGCGTGACTTTACCTATGTAGATGACATCGTGGAAGGCGTAAAGCGTGTGATGCAGTGTGCGCCGGAGAAAGTGAACGGAGAGGACGGACTTCCTGTTCCGCCGTATCGGGTTTATAACATTGGCAACAATCAGCCGGAGAATTTGCTTGACTTTGTGGATATCCTGCAGCAGGAGTTAATAAGAGCCGGTGTGCTTGGTGCGGACTATGACTTTGAAAGTCATAAGGAATTGGTGCCTATGCAGCCGGGAGATGTGCCGGTGACTTATGCGGATACGAGTGCCTTGGAGAGAGACTTCGGATTCAAACCTTCGACGAGTTTGAGGGATGGGCTTAGGAAGTTTGCGGAATGGTATAAAGTGTTTTACGGATAAAATGGAGATAACCAGTATTCCGGGACCAGACAGGACGATTTCGGATGAAGATATTGCAAACAGAAAGATGGTATGGACGGAAACTATGAGCAATCTCTACGGATACATAAGAGAATCAGAAAAACAG
>JAJQIL010000078.1 GCA_021199235.1 Lachnospiraceae bacterium
GAGCGAAGACTGATGAAGCAGGAAGCCCATTGGCTTCAGACAATGGGCAGTTCACAGCATGGATGAGTACAAGCATGAGGATAACTTTAAGAGATGTCTGGGGAAACTGTCTTTGGACAATGTACGGATAGCCATAGTCAGGGCGGATGCCATAATGGAAAGAAATCGGGATAATGGATACCGTCTTTGTGAATATAAGGGTTATAAGTATTATAAGGAGAATCCTTCCCTGGCAATTCATGAGATTGTTGGAAAGATATTGGAAGATTGTGGGTTGGATGGGCACTAATGATTCAGATATTCGGGGCTTTTTGTGTGTGGAGGACATATTAAAATATTTTTTATTCACTAGCCCCTTGCCACCTTTCCCAAAATGTGATAGGATGGCTCCAGCAAAAGGCTGTGAAGGAGACTCTGTATTTGAAACCTGACAGGAATTTGGCGTCAATAGAAGCCGCGCCATATTAAAATTGCTATCGCAATAGCGCGGCCTGCGTTATACATCTGCTTTGCAGATGCATAACATAGACTGAGAGCGCCGATCGGGGGAAGGATACAACAGGGAACACTCCGGAGCTGACTGTTCGAACAGGTCGAAAGGAATTCCGGCTTTGATAAATAGGTCAGAAATGGACAAAGTAGGGCAGTACGTCGCACGCGTTAAGTGCTCAAGAGAGGCAGAATTTTATTTGCTGCATCGCGCAGATACCGGAAGCTGAAAACAGTATGCCGATGGTTTGGAGCGTAAGTGCTTTTACAGATTCTGCAATGCGGGTGGTACCGCGGGTTAAAGATGATCCGTCCCGGAATATCAATTCAGATATTCCGGGATTTTTACGTTTAGCAGGCCGGATGCCTGTTGCTTAAGGAACGGAGTATCTTATCAGGAGGAGAACGATTATGGAGTTTTTATCTGGACAGACAAAAAAGGAGACGCTGGAGATTTCAGAGCTTCTAGCGCCGGAGCGCATCGGTACGGAGGTGAAGGTGAACGGATTTGTGCATTCCATCCGCGACATGGGCGAGGTGTGCTTCGTCGTATTGCGTAAGAGAGAGGGATTGCTGCAGTGCGTATTTGAGGAAAATGTATCACAGCTGCCCGCGAAGAAGTTGAAAGAATCGCAGACGGTGGAGCTGACCGGTACGCTGAAAGAGGATGAGCGTGCGCCGCACGGCATCGAGCTGCGGGTGACGGATGGAGAGATTCTGACGGAAACCTACGCGCCGCTGCCGCTGGCCATCGGCAAATGGAAGCTGAATACTTCGCTGGAGGCAAAGCTGGATAACCGCAGCATTTCGCTCCGCAATGTGCGCGAGCGGGCGAAGTTCCGTATTCAGGAGGGGCTGGTAAGAGGCTTCCGCGAGTATCTGACCACGCAGCAGTTTACGGAGATCCACACGCCGAAGCTTGGCGCGAGAGGCGCGGAGGGCGGCGCGAATATTTTCAAACTGGACTATTTCCATCGCCCGGCGGTGCTGGCGCAGAGTCCGCAGTTTTACAAGCAGATGATGGTGGGTGTGTTTGACCGCGTGTTTGAGACCGGACCGGTGTTCCGTGCGGAGAAACACAATACGAAGCGCCATCTGAATGAATATACGAGTCTGGATTTTGAGATGGGCTACATCGACAGTTATGTGGACATCATGGAGATGGAGACCGGCTTTTTGCAGTACACGATGAAGCTTCTGGAAAGGGATTACGCGGAGGAGCTGCGCATCCTGAATGTGACGCTGCCGGATGTGGAGAAGATCCCGATGGTGCGTTTTGATAAGGCAAAAGAGCTTGTTTCTGAAAAATACAACCGCCGGATCCGCAATCCGTACGACCTGGAGCCGGAGGAGGAGAGTCTGATCGGACGTTATTTCAAGGAAGAGTGCGGTGCGGACTTCGTCTTTGTGACGCATTATCCATCGAAAAAGCGCCCGTTCTATGCGATGGATGATCCGCAGGATCCGAAGTTTACTTTGAGCTTTGACCTGTTGTTTGGCGGTCTGGAGATCACGACGGGAGGACAGCGCATCCATGATTACCAGATGCTGCGGGAGAAAATTGCGGCACGCGGCATGACGGAAGAAGGCATGGACGCATATCTCGATACCTTTAAATACGGTATGCCGAAGCACGGGGGCTTAGGCATCGGCCTGGAGCGTCTGACGATGAAGCTGCTCGGCGAGGAAAATGTCCGTGAGACGACGCTGTTCCCGCGCGATCTGTCGAGGCTGGAGCCGTAAATGATAATCCCCGGGATCGTGAAGCACCGGCTGGAGCGACAGTGCAATTGTAAAGCATAGAGCGATCCTCGTAACTGTGAAGGTACTGAACAGTTGCAGAGACTTTTTTCAGACATTATAAGACACAGAAGTAAAGGTACAAGGGGTGGGTTATGGCAAAAGAAAACAGATGTATGCTCTGCGGCGGCCGGATACTTCCTTCGGGCAAGTGTGCCGGATGCGGCTGGGACAATTCCAAGAAGGAACCGAAATATCGTCTGAATGCGCACAATGAGAATACGGTGCATCTGCATGCAGATGACTGTGAGGACAATCTGAACCGCGACAATGACGGCAGCCCCGTGCGGCTCAATCTCAATCGTGAAAAGCCGCAGGATACACAAAAGAAACGAACTGCCGGAGTTCATAGCTCTGACAATCAGAAACAATCTGTTTCAGCGGGGGCAGGCGCAAGCCAGACGCAAAATGCCGCTCAGGCACAAAGCGGCAGCCAGGCACAGAACGGCAGTCAGTCAAAAACCGTTAAAAAAAGCAGCAACTGGGCGAATGTGAATCTGAATCGCGAGAAGCGAAAAGCCCAGACGACCAAAAACCGTGCGATCAGAAAGCAGGAGGCCAGATCGGAGAAGACGACAAAACAGTTTTCTTCGGCTGATGCGGCAAAAAAGTCTTCTTCAAAAACGAAAACATTGCCTCCGCTTATCGATGATTCTGAAATAGAAGCTGAAGCGAATACAACAACAAAATCCGGCGGGAGTGGTAAATTACTGCGGCGCGTGATCAGTGCTCTGGTCGTGATTTTTATCTTCGTGTATGTACTGGGCGAGTTTCTGGACGAATTTTTCCCAATGCTTCTGGTGGATGTGTCGGACACGATTGGAGAAATGGTGTGGGATGGCATGAATGGCGGGGACGATTACGACGACTGGGGCGAAGACGACTGGGGCGAAGACGACTGGGACGACGATGACTGGGAGGATGCCGACTCGGGAAAGCCCGAACTGCAGCAGTGGGATGAGACGGCGGAAGGCTATCTGACTACGGAACTTACGCAGGGGAATTATTATGTCGGATATGACATTCCCGCTGGAGAATATCAGCTGGAATGCCTGGAAGGGTCTGCCTATGCGACCTGGGAATCGCTGGATGAGGAAGGCGGAGCCTATGGCTTTGTGATTTTGTATTCTGAAGAAAAACAGGAGGATTACAACACGTATTGGGGGGAAGAGGAAGAGTGCCCCTGGTATGAGCTTTCTCCGGTGTTTGAGCTTAGCGAGGGTATGGTTCTGAATCTTGATAATGCGTCCTCCGGCATACTGCTGACCGGTGTAGGAGAGGGAATGGATTCTCTTAAGGATCATGAACCGCAGACAGCGACCGAGAGTATTTGCCTGAGCGATGACATGTCAATGACAGCCGGCGAGGATTTTGGAGCGGGAGTATACGATATCTGTCTTGTTGTGAATGGAGACACCTATGCCTGGGCCGATGTGGAAAAAGAGAACGGCATGTCCGACGGGATTTCTTTTTCTACTTATGAAAATATGGAGGAATATCTGCGGTACAATCTTGAAGATGGAGATGTGGTTACGGTAACGACGTACGGCACGGATGCGGAAATCATGCTGGTGCCGAGCTGGTGATAAAAACGTTAATCCATTTGCTGGCAGTGAGGATACTGAACCGTTACGATACCGGAGTCAGGACGTGTCCTGCGGGATGCCTGAAACAATAACAGATGATATGAGGCAGATGGGATCATAACAGTGAAAAGACTGGAATAAGGAGGAAAACGATGGCGAATATAATCAGCGATGAGACAATCGAATACGTCGGCATTCTGGCAAAGCTGGAGTTGTCTGATGAGGAGAAGGAGCAGGCGAAAAAGGATATCGGCCGGATGCTCGATTACGTGGACAAGCTGAACGAGCTGGATACATCCGGCGTGGAGCCGATGTCCCACGTATTTCCAGTGAATAATGTATTCCGTGAGGATGTTGTGACGAACGGAGATGACCATGAGGCAATCCTGAAAAATGCTCCGGCAGCCAAAGAGCAGTCGTTTATGGTGCCGAAGACGGTGGAGTAGGAGGAACTTGCAATATGCAGATAACGGAACTGACTGCTCTGGAACTGGGCAGAAAAATAAAGAAAAAAGAGATTTCTGTGCGTGAAGCGCTGGATGCTTCCTACCAGAAGATCGAGACGGCGGACGGCGAGCTGAACAGCTTTGTGACACTGGATCAGGAGGCGGCTTACGCACGGGTGGAAAAAGTGCAGGCAGGCATCGAGGACGGCAGCATTGCCGGACCGCTTGCGGGTGTGCCGACGGCGATCAAGGATAATATTTGTACAGAGGGACTGCGGACGACATGCAGCTCAAAGATTCTGTATAATTTCGTGCCGACCTATCAGGCGGAAGTGATCCGCAATATGGAAAAGGCCGGAGCGGTGATCCTTGGAAAAACGAATATGGACGAATTTGCGATGGGCAGCACAACGGAGACTTCCGCATTCGGGCCGACGAAAAACCCGTGGAACACGAATCATGTGCCGGGCGGTTCTTCCGGCGGTTCCTGCGTGGCTGTGGCGGCGGGCGAGGCGCCCTATGCGCTGGGATCAGATACGGGCGGTTCCATCCGTCAGCCGAGCTCGTTCTGCGGCGTGGTCGGGATGAAGCCGACCTACGGTACGGTATCCCGCTACGGACTGATTGCTTACGGCTCCTCTTTGGATCAGATCGGACCGATCGCCAGGGATGTCTCGGACTGCGCGGCGATTCTGGAAATGATCGCCTCCCACGATAAAAAGGACAGCACATCGGTGGCACGCTCGGATTATGATTTTACATCGGCTCTGGTGGATGATGTGAAAGGGCTGCGCATCGGCATCCCGTCGGACTATCTGGGCGAGGGCCTGGACGATGAGGTGCGTCAGGCAGTGCTTGCTGCGGCGGATGTGCTGCGGCAGAAGGGCGCGGTCGTGGAAGAGTTCGACTTAAGCCTTGTGGAGTATGCGATTCCGGCTTATTATGTGATCGCCTCGGCGGAAGCCAGCTCGAACCTTGCCCGTTTTGACGGTGTGAAATACGGCTACCGTTCCGAACAGTATGAGGGGCTGCACAATATGTACAAGAAGAGCCGTTCCGAAGGCTTCGGCGAGGAAGTAAAGCGCCGCATCATGCTTGGCTCTTTTGTTCTTAGTTCCGGCTATTATGATGCTTACTATCTGAAAGCACTGCGCACGAAGGCGCTGATCAAACAGTCCTTTGACCGCGCGTTTGAAAAATATGACGTGATTCTTGCACCGGCGTCGCCGACGACCGCACCGGAGCTGGGCAAGAGCTTAAGCGACCCGCTGAAAATGTATCTGGGCGACATTTACACGATTTCCGTGAACCTGGCAGGACTTCCCGGTATTTCTGTGCCGTGCTGCCTTGACAGCAGGGGGCTGCCGATCGGCGTGCAGATGATCGGGGATTGTTTTAAGGAAAAATCGATTCTCCGCGCAGCCTACGCCTATGAGCAGGCGCGGGGAAGCTTTCCGATGCCAGCAATTTCCGGAACTGATACGGCTGCGAGTCCGACCGTTGCGGCAGTTGGCAACATACAAAGCACAGCGGCTTCGGCGGCAGGCAGCATACAAGACACGGCAGCAGGCAGTGTACAAAATACAGCGGCAGCAGCAGGACAGGAGGGCGAATGATATGGCGAAGCAGTATGAGACAGTCATCGGACTGGAAGTTCATGTAGAGCTGGCGACGAAGACCAAGATCTTCTGCGGATGCTCGACCGCATTCGGCGCGGCTCCGAACGCACACACCTGCCCGGTCTGCACCGGTATGCCGGGATCGCTGCCTGTTTTAAATAAGCAGGTCGTAGAGTACGCGATGGCGGTAGGCTTGGCGACCAACTGTCAGATTCATCAGTTCTGCAAATTTGACCGCAAAAATTATTTTTACCCGGACAATCCGCAGAATTACCAGATCTCACAGCTGTATCTGCCCATCTGCCACGACGGTTTTGTCGAGGTAGAGACGTCCGCTGGTACGCGGAAGATCGGTATCCATGAGATTCATATGGAGGAGGATGCCGGAAAGCTGGTGCATGATGAGTGGGAGGACTGCTCTCTGGTGGATTACAATCGCAGCGGCGTGCCGCTGATCGAGATCGTGTCCGAGCCGGATATGCGCAGCGCCGAGGAGGTTATTGCCTATCTGGAAAAGCTGCGCCTGATCATCCAGTATCTGGGCGCGTCGGACTGCAAGCTGCAGGAAGGCTCCATGCGTGCAGACGTCAACCTTTCCGTGCGGGAGGTCGGCACAGAAAAGTTCGGCACCCGTACCGAGATGAAGAACCTGAACTCGTTCAAGGCGATCGGGCGTGCGATTGACGGTGAACGTCAGCGGCAGATTGAACTCCTGGAGGAAGGAAAGCCTGTTATCCAGGAGACGCGCCGTTGGGATGATAACAAAGAATATTCCTATCCGATGCGCTCCAAAGAGGATGCGCACGATTACCGCTATTTTCCGGATCCGGATCTTGTGCCGGTGCTCATCAGCGATGAGTGGCTGCAGGAAGTAAAGGACCGTCAGCCGGAGCTTCGCACGGAGAAGCTTGCGCGCTACAAAAAAGAATTTGACATTCCCGAATACGATGCGGGGATCATCACGGAATCCAAACGCATGGCAGATATTTTCGAAGAAGCGACCGCGCTCTGCGGCAAGCCAAAAAAGGTGTCCAACTGGCTGATGGGCGAGACGCTGCGTCTTTTAAAAGAAGAAAACCGCGAGCCGGAGACGCTTGATTTCTCCCCGAAGAATCTGGCGAAGCTGATCGATCTGGCGGAAGCCGGTACCATCAACCAGACGGTGGCGAAGGAAGTCTTTGAGCAGATTTTTTATCATGACGTCGATCCGGAAACGTATGTCGAAGAGCATGGCCTGAAGACGGTCAACGACGAGGGTGAGCTGCGCACAGTTGTGGAAGGCGTCATTGCGGCAAATCCGCAGTCCGTATCTGATTATAAGGGCGGCAAGGAGAAGGCGCTCGGCTTCCTTGTGGGTCAGACCATGAAGGCGATGAAGGGTAAGGCAAATCCGGCTGCGGTGAACGCGATGCTGCGGGAGCTGCTGGCCTGATTTTTGCATCTGTCTGAGTTGAGAAATACAGGCTGGAGCTTTTGCCTGCGGGAAAGAAGGAGATTTTCGTGTACTATGAGTGCCACATGCATATGTTCATGAATGGCAGAAATTACAGGGAAGCGGTCGCACTGCATAAAAACAGAGTGAATGAAGAAGATATTCGGCGGCATCTTGACGCTTATGCCCGCGCGGGGGTAACATACCTCCGCGACGGGGGCGACAATCTGGGAGTTTCGGCGCGAACCGTTCCGATTGCCCCGGAATACGGGATCGAGTACCGTACACCGATTTTTGCGATTCACAAAAACGGTCATTACGGCGGAATCGTCGGTCGCGGTTTTGATACGATGAAAGAGTATCACGAGTTAGTAAAGGAAGCGGCGGCGGCCGGAGCGGATTTTATCAAGATCATGGTGTCGGGCATTCTGGATTTTACCAGAGGCGGCGCTCTGACAGAGGAGTCGCTTGACCGGGAAGAGATCCGGGAGATGGTTCACATCGCCCATGAAGAAGGCTTTGCAGTGATGGCGCATACGAACGGGGCGGATGCGGTGCGGGCAGTGATCGATGCCGGGATTGACTCCATCGAGCACGGCAACTTTATGGATGAAGGGTGCCTGCAGGCATTGTGCGGGAGCAGCTGCATCTGGGTGCCGACTTTTGTGACGATCACCAACCTGATCGGCAGCGGCCGTTATGATGACGAGTCCCTGACGCGATTGAAAAGGGAGCAGGGCGAACGGATACGAAAAGGTTTCGCACTCGGAGCATCAATCGCCCCGGGAAGCGACGCCGGCGCTTTCCGGGTGCCTCACGCGCAGGGGATACAGGACGAATACCGGGAATTGTACGCGCTCTGCGCGGATCAGATGACGAGGGAAGAGTTTGACAGAAAGATTGAGCGGGCAGCGGAAGAATTGAAGCTTCGTTTTACAAGAAAATGACAGAAGGCGGTCTGCCGGAGAAACGGGATTTGAATCCCACGAAAATATTTCGAAAATATTAATAATCTGATAACATTACCCAAATCGTGTGTGGGTGACTTGCAGAAGTTGGCGGTTCGTGGTATGATACGAATATCTATGGTATTGGTTCAATACCATTTTTCATTTGTTTTCATTTGGAGGAACCATGTTGAACAGAAGAAAGAAAGCAGCATTGAAGTGTACAGCACTGGCCCTGGTGGTCATGTTTTCTGTGTCAGGCTGCCAGCTTCTTGACAAGAATAATGAGACAGAGTCGGAATCAGAGTCTGAGACGATGAGTGAGACGGAATCCGAAACGGAGACCGAGACCGAGACAGAATTTCAGACAGATGTCGTCTATATCTCAGAGGATGAGACAATCCGCATCGTACTGCCTGACAGTACATGGAAAGTGACGCAGGACATCGATGAGATGCGTGTGTTTTCTTCTGGTGCGGACGCGATGATCAATATCGTCCATGTCTCAGATGAGGACTCCATGAGCAACATTTCTGTCATGGAGACAGAGGATGAACTGGAAGAGTCGCTCAGCGGACAGTATTCCGGAGACAACGCGTTTGAGATCGTATCATTCGAGGAACGGAGTTCTTCTACGGTTGAGACCTACGAATACGTTGTAAAATATACGGATTCAACGAGCATGTGGGCATATTCCGTGACCTATGGGATCCTGTCGGTAAAAGGGGATGCCGCCTATGTGATCAGCGGCACGGTGACGGAGGACGACGAAGACCTCCTGGAAGCAGTCCGCCTGTCGGTGGAGAGTTTTACCGTACTGGATGCCGACAGTGTGTTCAGTGTACTTCCCGGGGCGGTAGAGAATAATGAGACTGAGGCGGATACGGAGGACGAAGATGATTCGGTCGGCAGTGAGGAACTTGCCACTTTGACGGCGTACTCGTCGAGTGTTACTCTCTATGCTTCTTCAAATGTCAATATCCGTGAGCTGCCAGGTACCGACGCGGAACGGATCGGCTCCCTGATTCTGGGCGATGCCGTCACCGTCACAGGGGAGACCTCCGGGTGGTTCCGTGTCAGTGTGGGCAGTACGGTCGGTTATGTCAGCAAGGCATATCTGGTAAGCACACAGCCGGAGACGGATTCGGACAGCTCGGATGATTCATCGGAAGAGGCAGCTGCGGAGCTCGCCACAGCTACCAGCTACGGGACCTCCTACACGTATTACACGACCGCATCGGTCAATGTCCGCTCACAGCCAAGCACCGACAGCAGCGTGGCAAGTACGGCCTCATCGGGGTCAGCGGTCACGGTGATCGGGGAGACGGACAACTGGTACATCGTATCGGTCAATGGAACAACCGGCTATATTTCCAAGGCTTATGTCTCATCTACACAGCCTGCGTCAACGACAACAGATGACAGCTCTTCATCAACGGACAGCAGCACCAGTACTGCTTCCGGCTCGACGGACAGCACGGCCTCCACTTCCGGAGTCGTGAGCGGGACAATCACGGCAGTTACGTCGGATACTCTGCTGATCTACGGAGAGGATGGAGTGACCTATTCGGTCAATTACGCAAATGCTTCGCTCAGTACAAGCGGGCTGACAGAAGGACTTTATGTAACAGCCACGATCGATTATTCACAGTCTACGGCGAGCGGATCGCTGTATGCAACGAACGTGACCGGATATTAAAGGAAATAGTAACTGCCCTGAATAATTACAGGAAATATACTTCTGTCAAGCGTTTTTGAAAATGTCCTGAAAAATTTTTAACATAAGCCCCGG
>JAJQIL010000087.1 GCA_021199235.1 Lachnospiraceae bacterium
CGCTGCCAATGCCGGTGCAGCAGAGCTTAAGGCTTGGGCAGAGAAAAATTGATGAAAGAAAATCCTGCAATGGTAGAATGGTTTGTGCAAATGGTGGAAGAACGGAAGAATCGTTAGATATCCATCTAAATAAAACAGCGCCCATCAGAGACCGAAATCTCCGATGGGCGTTATTCATACCTGAGTTACAGTTATTATATTTTTTCGCAGTAGTCCAAGCTTGCCATTATTAATCCTTCTCCTTATTCTTTCTCATACATGGGCTGCCATGCTGCAAATCCTGCAAGAGCTTCATCTGTACGATTGTAATAACGGACATCCTTATTTAGTTTTGCGATTTCCACCATATCATCGTCCGACAGCTTAAAATCGAGAATATCAAGATTGTCACGAATGTGATCCTCATTCTTACTTCCAGGAATCACCGCAAAGCCCATCTGTGTATGCCAACGAAGAATAATTTGCGCTGGGGATTTGCCATATTTCTTTCCGAGTTCCGCAAACACAGGCTCCTCAATCAGCGATTTGTCTCCATGTCCCAGCGGATACCACGACATCAGCTTGATTCCGTATTTGTCGAGAGTTTTGCGAAGCTCATCCTGTGTAAAATACGGATGCGCTTCTACCTGGATAAATTGGGGAACGATTTCCCATTTTGTCTCAAGTTCCTCAAGGTACTTTCCCTCAAAATTAGAAATTCCGATTGCCTTTGCTTTGCCGTCTCTGTATGCTTTTTCAAGCTGCTTATAGCCTGCAAGCCAGTTTCCGGCGGGTTGATGGATATAAAGCAAATCCACATAATCTACGCCAAGCCGCTCCAATGTTTCATTAACAGCGTTCTCGTTTTCATATTCGCTTGCCCAAAGCTTTGTAGAAAGAAAAATCTTTTCTCTTGGGACACCGCTTTCTTTGATACCACGTCCGACAGCTCTCTCGTTGCCATAGGCATTTGCAGTATCAACGCATTCATAACCCATTTTAAGGGCTTCTCTTACGCTGCGTTCAGCGTCAGCCGGTCCAATCATATAAGTTCCGATACCAATTGCCGGGCATTTACCGCCATTGTTCATTGTTATATATTCCATTTGAAACATCCTCCTTTAATTCATTGCTTATACGGTTTTAAAACTTCCTTAATTACTGTGTCACAGAACATATCTGTTTTTTCCGAACCTGTCATTTCACCATCTGTCATGCACCACGCTATCATTAATCCGTAAAGCTCAGCGTTAAAAAGAAGCGCAATGTCATCAATCGGCAGATTATCAGCTAATTCTCCGCGCCTTACTCCTTCCGTTAAAATAGACTGCATGGCACGATAATCATATTGGTACTTAGTCGTTTCCTCGCCATCCAATAGCATATTGGTGGGCGACAGGTTGTTTCTTGTCCACTGTCTGCATATCTCAATTCCGGTATCTTCAATTCCCTTCAGAAAGCCTTTGCAGTAGTAGCGGAGTCGCTCAAGAATATCCTTATCCGTCATTCCATTCGCAATTTCCGCCAATCGGTAAAAATCTGTTTGGTTCAGTTCCTCAACCACATCCTCTTTCCGTTTGAAATACGTGTAGAAAGAACCCGTGGAAACACCAGCTTCCTTTGCAATTTCGTCTATAGAAATGTTTTCAAAGCCTTTTTCAGATATCAAAATCTTTGCGGCTTTCATGATTTTCTGTTTGGTTTCTATAGCACGAGCTTGCCGTGTTGTCTTCTTTTTCTCCAATCCATCACCTCATTTTTTTAAGATGCTTTGATTATAACACAAAATTGAATATGGTTCAATGAATTTCATTCAGTTTCTTTGCGAAATTTCTGTGAACATAATTTATGCAGAAGATTTTGCAATTAAATTTCGTCTGGTCACATACACAATGTTTTATACCCCTGCCGTGTAGTCAATGACGCAGACACGGACAGTTATGGACGAGATTGGTCAGATGCAGATGTACGTCAATTACTATGACCGCATGGTAAAACTGCCGGAGGAGAATCCGACTATAGGTATTGTTCTTTGTAAAGATAAAAATGATGCCGTTGTGGAGATGACACTTCCGGAAGATAACAAGCAGATTTTTGCGAGTAAATATGAAACCGTTCTTCCTGGCAAAGAGGATTTGAAAAAGCTATTGATCGATCAACTGGATACTTTATAATTATTCCGTTCCGAGCCGTCCGATGGTTTCATACTTTTCAATTATTCTCATTGGAAGGTTGCATTCGGAACGGACTCGACCACAAGAGAAAAAATCGCAGGCAGGTGAAAATCGGCTCTTGTGGAGTCAAAAATCCCGCTAAAAGCCCTTGCTTTGCCCTGTTTTACACTATTCTGGGCGGTATTTTTGTATCAATCTCGGATACCACATGGATGATGTTTTATTTGGAGAGAATTGGAATAATCAGGACATTGATCACAAGACCCGTTGTATCATCACGGTGGTGGCATTTATGTCGTCCGGCATTACGGATTCTTCTTTGAAGTATCATTTGGAGAATGCGAAGAAAGCCGGCGTGACTAGAAAAGAAATTGCGGCAATTATTACTCATGTTGCTTTTTATGCAGGCTGGCCAAAAGCATGGGCGGTCTTTTATATGGCAAAGGAGGTATGGGCAGAGGACGAGGCACCTGCTAAGAGCCACGCCATGCAAAATTGTCCTGCGGACAATGGCGCGGCCTGCGTCCTCGATTCGCATAGCGAATCGGGACATATCGCAAAGGCAGCCCATGCGGCGGAGATGGTCTTCCCAATCGGCGCACCAAACGATGCATTTGCGCAGTATTTTATCGGACAGAGTTACCTCGCACCTGTTTCTACAGAACAGGTTGGCATTTTCAATGTGACATTTGAACCGGGGGGCCGCAACAACTGGCATATTCATCACGCGGATAAAGGCGGCGGACAGATTCTGATTTGTGTGGCCGGGCGCGGATATTATCAGGAATGGGGCAAGGATGCGGTGGAGATGAAACCCTGCGACTGCATCAACATTCCGGTTGGTGTAAAGCATTGGCACGGCGCTGCGCCGGACAGCTGGTTTTCTCATCTGGCAGTTGAAGTGCCGGGAGAAAATGGTTCTAATGAATGGCTTGAAGCCGTGGATGACAGCCAGTATGGGATTTTGAAATAATCAATCGAAAGATAATTTAAGCCGCTGACTATTATGACGAAATTAAGGAGGTGCTTTATGGCAGACAAAATAGTGCCCGGAATGGGCGGAAATCACTACGTACCATATGAAAATCGTTCCGGAGAGAGTTCGGTAGTGTACTTTACGCGCGATCTTTCGGCAGAGGGACTGCAGCGGATTTATGAGCGGATCGCTTCGAGCATAAGCGGAAAAGTCGGGATCAAGCTTCATACCGGAGAAAAGCATGGTCCAAACATTATTCCACGTCCGTGGGTGCGGAAGCTGATAGAAGATAAGCTTCCGGGAGCAGCGATTGTTGAAACCAATACCTACTATGAGGGGGACCGTTACACGACCGAACTGCACAGAGAAACCCTGAAAACCAATGGCTGGACCTTTTGCCCTGTGGATATCATGGATGAGCATGGAACGGTCATGCTGCCTGTAAAGAATGGAAAATGGTTTACGGAAATGTCTGTGGGAAAAGGAATTCTGAATTATGACTCTCTGCTTGTTCTGACGCACTTCAAGGGACATACCAAAGGGGGCTTTGGCGGCTCGGATAAAAATATCGGGATCGGCTGTGCAGACGGCCGGATCGGAAAAGCGATGATCCATACGACGCCGGGTTCTTCGGATATGTGGGATATTGGCAAAGAAGAATTTATGGAGCGCATGACAGAATCGACGAAGGCTGTGGTGGATCATTTTGGGGAGCATATCGCATATATCAATGTTTTGCGGAATATGTCGGTTTCCTGTGACTGTGAGGGAACAGCGGCTATGCCGGTGGTGACTCCGAATATCGGTATCGTCGCGTCGCTGGACATTCTGGCGGCTGACCAGGCGTCGGTGGATATGGTGTATGCGTTAAAAGAAGAGGAGCATCACGATCTGGTGGAACGTATCGAGACACGCCATGGATTGCGCCAGCTTACTTATATGAAAGAACTGGGGATGGGCAATGACCGCTATACTCTGATCGACATTGATCATAAGGATGCGGTAATCCTCGCAGGAGATGCGGTGAAAGATGTAAAACCGTTTGTAAAATCTCTGGCATAATCATCTGTTTTAAACTGATTATGGCATAAACCAAAAACTTTCCGGCGGGCTGTCACAAAAGCTGTGGCGACCTGCCATTTCTTTGGTTATAAATTTTCGTAATCTGACATCAATATAGTTCAAAATCCTGTCAATCTGTTTGAAGAAAAAGTTTTTTTATAATGCTATACTGCTGGTAAAGAAACAGAATCCTGACAGCTGTGTTAACAGGGCCGCGAGATTCCTTATGCAGCCCTGCGTATCAAAAAAATGGGGGCACTATGCATAAATTCGATCAAGTATCCATTCAGGAAATAAAAAGGGATGGTTCCATATGTGAAATGACGACCGGCAGTGACCTGAGAATAAAGGTGTCTGTCGTAAATGAAGAGACCTTTGCGATTTCCTTTTATCCGGATGGAAATAAAGAAGAAAAATCCTATACGGTCCAGGAAAAACAGGAACAAAGGCCGGAGGTTCAGATAGCAGAACAGGAAGATCTGATCCGCATCCGTACCGCTTCCCTGATTCTGGAGATTGACCGGACTTACCTGAAATATCGGTTTCTTGACAGGGAGAGGCATGTGATCGCGTCTTCTTACAGGGAAGAACCGGTATCGCTTAACAAAGACGGGGGCTTTCGGTTGGCCTTAAGCCTTCGCGAGGAAGAATGCCTGTATGGGCTGGGAGAAGACAACGACGTAAGCGGCGGAAGTCTGAACCGAAGGGGCCGCCGCCGTGATATGATCACCGGGCAGCGCATTAACCGGAACCATGTGACCGCGGATTTTCCAGTGCCGTTTCTGCTGAGTCTGGGCGGAAAGCAGCCTTACGCGATCTATATAGATAACACGTATCGCCTGGATGTGGATCTGGGAAAAACAAAACACGACTGCCTTTCCGTGGCGGCCGCAGGCTGTCCGTGCAGATTTTATTTTTTCAGCGGAAAGTCGGTCAGCCGGATTCACGAAAATTATATGAAGCTGATCGGGATGCCTGCGCTGCCGCCTTTGTGGGCACTTGGGTTTATGCAGAGCAAATGCTCCTTTCAGGACTGGGACGAGCTGGGTGATGTTCTGTACCGATATAAAGAAGCGGAGATTCCGCTGGACTGCATCGTGTTTGATTTTGACTGGGCAGAATATTTCAATAATTATAAGTGGCATCCCAGGTGGAAGGGGTTAAGCCCGGAGAAGATCAGACAGTACCGGAAAGAGGGCATTCACTTTATGGTCTCGAATTCGGGGCCGATGCTGAAGAAAAACGCAGATACCTTTGAAAGTGCGCTGGAAGCCGGGGTACTGGCGCGGGATGACGAGGGAAACACGATCACCTGCGGGCATTACAGTGGGGAACTGATCGATTTTACGAATCCGGATACGGAAAAATGGATCGAACCTCAGCTGACCGGAGTCCTGGATGACGGAGTGGAAGGCTGGTGGCTGGATCTTACGGAGCCGGAGGGAGATTCCCCGAACACGGTGTATTTTGCGGGCAGGACGGAGAAGATACACAATCTGTTCAGCAATTTTACCGCGGATGTTTATCACCGGGTTTCAGAAAAGCATAATCCGGGCAGACGCTCGTTTGTGCTCACGAGGACGGGCGTCGCGGGAATCCAGCGAAAGCCCACGGCAGTGTGGACCGGGGACGTCTATTCGGAATATGGTACCTTTGAGGCGCATATACCTGAAGCATTGAACACAGGATTGTCCGGGATTCCCATGTGGACGTCGGACACCGGCGGTTTTATTTCCACCACAAACAACGACCGCTACCCATACAACCTCTATCAGAACGATATGGCGGCGCACAGCCTTTTGTATGAGCGCTGGATGCAGTTCAGCTGCTTTACGCCGATCATGCGGGTGCATCACGCCGGCGGCGAGGCGGTTCCGTTCTGCTATACGGAGCTGATGGTAAACGGTTTACGACACTACATCAAATTACGCTATCAGCTGCTGCCGTATATTTATTCGGCTTATTACGAAAGTCATCTGCATGGGACGCCGATCATGCGGCCGATGTTCTGGCACTATCCGGAGGACAGAAATACATATGATCTGAAGGATCAGTATCTGTTTGGCGAGTGGCTGCTCGTGGCACCGGTGATTCAGGAAGAGACGGATCGGAGAGAGGTTTACCTGCCGGAGGGTATCTGGTATGACTGGGATTACGGTCATCAGTATGAGGGCGGGCAGACGATTGAAGTCTTTGCGCCGCAGAACCGAATCCCGGTGTTTGCCAGAGAAGGTGCGATCCTTCCCATGGTATCAGATCTGCGCAATACGGATGAGATGAGCTGGGAGCGGATTGAGGTGCAGATATATCCAGGCGCCCGATTGGAACATACAGAATATACGATGTACGCCGACGACGGACACAGCACAGAATATTTAGACGACGTCTACACAGAGACGAGGTTTGTCTGTGGGATGGATGGAGATCAGCTGCAGCTTCGAATGGAAAGAAACAACGACTTGTTTCCGACAAAAGAACTGATCCTGCATATTCACACCAACCGGATTCCGGAAAACGTTTTCGTAGGCGGTCGGGAGCTTACACGCTTCGCGAGATATTATGGTGTGTTGCAGGGCACGGACGGCGGCTATTGCTACGATGCTTTCAAGCAGCTGCTGGATATCAGGCTGTTCTGGGAGGGCGGCGCGGACGGTAGAGATGATCCGGACGTTACGGATGGCACAGATGCGGCAGAGGAGTCAGAAGTGACAAATGGATCGGACATCACGGGCAGTATGGGAAAGATAGTGGAAGTGGATGTGCGTTTTGACCCCGTGCAGAAGTTTCCCGAAAAGCTTCCGTTTATGGGCATGGACGGCGCCGGTCAGCTTCCTTTCATTTATCCGGCCTCCACGATTCCCTGCAGGATTCCGGCGGAGAATTACGACAGAGGCGGGGAGGGGATTGCGTTCCATAAAGAAATTCCGGCAAAATCCGCAGTATACCGGGAAGACAATGCGGATATCGCGGAAACAGAAGGGAAGCAAAAATATTTCATCCATGCGCTGTCGAAAGAGGAATGGCTGGAGTATTCGATTATTTGCGGCGAAGAAGGCGAATACTCGGCGGTGCTCAATTACAGAGGCAGGGCAGAGATCGCCATTTTGTTAAATTCACAGTTGGTGACGGGACATATCCGGCTGGAATCCGAAGAATTCACAGAAGCTGCCATAGCCAGGATCCATATTACAAAAGGAGAGCATGTGCTTGGCATTCGGGTGTATGAGGAAACGCTCGACCTGAAAGAACTGAATATCCTCCTTTAAAGGTTGTTCCATATCGAATGTGATGTGGGACGCAGGACGAGCCATTTTATGGAAATGCAGCCCGCGCGAATCAGGGCACCGCGTGGGCTGCATACTTTTGCATAAACTGCACAGGCGTGCAGTGATACTGTTTTTTAAACATTCGGTAGAAATAAGACAGATTGTTGTAGCCGCACAGATAACAGATATCCACGATTTCGTACTGATGCGACAGCAGCAGCTGACCGGCATAGTGAATCCTTCTGCTGTTGATATACTCGGTAGGCGTGAGATCCAGAAACCGGCGGAATTCCCGGTTTAAATGCTCCTGACTGATGTTGGACAGCTGAAGCATCCGCTCAAGACCGACCGTATAATTTTCCGGCTTATCCATTTCCAGAAGCAGATCCTTCAGCCACACAGGAAGCACCTTCGGCGCAGCCTTTTTCGTAGAGTAAAACAGGTAGATTAGTTTCGGCAGAATGGTCAGAAAATATCTGGCGCGCTCCGGTCCGGCTTCTTTTTTATTGATCTGCTGAAATTCATTCATAATATCCCATCGTCTGGAATGCTCCAGTATCACATGAGGCGGCAGCTCAGGCTTTGTAATAAAATCCAGATTAATATTCAGAAACTGACATGTGCGTTCCATGAGCTCGGGCTGTATTCCACAGGAGACCAGCTCCATATCGTAGTTGGTCAGAAAGCTGTAGGCATGGATATCGTCGGGACGGATAAAAAACAGAGCCCCTTCGGCGATCACCTCGGTCGTACTGTTGATCTGGTGAATGGCCTTTCCCGAAGCCACATAAAAAAATTCATAAAAGTGATGACTGTGCAGAGGATATGTATCTGCAACTGTGTCCTGAATCAGGCAGCTGACCTGGCTTAAGGCGTCATCGCCGACAAGATATAATCTGGGGTATTGTTCCATGGTATGCACCTCTTGTACGCTGCTGCCTCACTAAAATACTTTTAATAGAATTTCACAATTTCATCCACAGTCTTGCGCACTTTGGGGCGTGGCTCTCCGGCAGCGTATCCAAGTGCGATCACAGCGGCAATTTCCTGCGATTCGTCAATCTTCAATAACTCACGAAGAGCTGCCGCATCACGGATTCCCATCACCAGAGTATCCATGCCCATTTCCTTTGCCTTTAACATAAGGATCTGATTCTGCAGTCCAAGGTCATACATCCCCCAGCCGTTGCCGATCTCATTCGCCGGAGTGCCATTTTCTTTGTCAAAACCGGAATAATTTTTTACGTATGAGGTAACGATCAGAGCAGCGGCACTGGCCGCATTTTTCGCGTTGAACGGAGGAAGGCATTTATCTAAAACCTGTTCCTTCATTTCCTCCGTATACACAATCGCATACCTTCCTGTCTGGCTGTTTTTCCAGGACGGTGCCTGCTGCGCAGCTTCAATCAGAACACGCAGTTCTTCCTCAGTTACTTTTTTTGAAGCGTCGTAGCTCCGAATGCTTCTTCTTTCTTCAATAGCACTTTGTAATTCCATTCTGAAAAGTCCTCCTTATATTTTATATGGTCATAAAAACAGTTCGCACTCTTTTCTGTTTGCGCAAAGCACACCAAGTGCTACGCCGCCCAGACTGGTGATGGCACGCCCCAGCTTTTTTGCCTCAACAGGACAGACCAGGATGCACCGCATACAGCTGATACATTTTTTAGAATCCGGGTTCATCGATACAGGATCGATTGCGCCAACCGGACATTTTTTTGCACACAGGCCGCATTTTACACAGGCATCCGAAGGATCAGGAGCCATGCCGGGAGTCTTAAGCCCTGCTTTTTCCGGGATCTTTCCGGGTACATCCGGAAGTGAGACATCTTCTGCGTCAAGCTTCTGACGGATTTGGGAAGTCATCTCTTTCAGGTGCTTTTCATCCTCCGCATCAGGCCGGCCGGCTGCAACCTTCCGCGCAATCGAATGTTCAGCCAGTGCGGCGACAGCCGCGACCGGTCTGAAACCGGCCTTGCATGAAATGTCCTGCAGCTGCGCCAGAGTATTGTCAAAAGCGCGATTTCCATATACGCAGACAAGAATTGCTTTTGCCTGCCCTCCGGACAGTTCGCTCAGACGATCTACGGCGGTCTGGGGAACCCGCCCGCCATAAGACGGAACCGCGATCAGCGCGATATCATCATTTTCCAATACAATTTTTGTAAAATCAACCATTCTGTCGCACAGATCGATCTCCGAAATATGCTTTGAAAGCTCATGGCTTAAAATATCGGCAGCCTTCTTTGTCCCGCCTGTCGGGCTGAATGTAATTTCAAAGAATTTCATTTTCCTTCCCCTTTCAAAAATCTCCGATGCTCTGATTATAACAGATGACAGGAAGAATGAGAACAGCAAATTCTTCGGTTGTAGTTCCCTTTTTTTATGTGGAAGCATAAGAAGCATAAGGCGACGCGGCAAGAGTTTTCTGTTGTTTAATTTTCACCTCCGTTTCCCAAATTTTCTGT
>JAJQIL010000085.1 GCA_021199235.1 Lachnospiraceae bacterium
TTCTCCGGGGCCTATGTTAAAAATTTTTCAGGACATTTTCAAAAACGCTTGACAGTGTTTTTTCTTGACAGGCTCAAAATTTAATACAGACTGAAAATTTAATGAATATTTACATTCTATCTGCCATGAAGAGTGAAGCCGGTACGGCAGTTATTCCTTTCTTTCCATCACGCTTAAGTATGCCGGACGAATGATCTTGTCCGCACAAATCAGTTCCTCAATGCGGTGCGCGCTCCAGCCGACGATTCGCGCAATGGCAAAAATTGCTGTATACAGCTCCATCGGAATATCAAGCATACTGTATACGAAACCACTGTAGAAGTCGACGTTCGGGCTGACGCCTTTATAAATATGACGCTTCTGTGCGATCAGTTTCGGAGCAAGCTCCTCAACCGTCGCGTACAGGTGCATGTCCTCATCGCAGTGCTTCTCCTGTGCCAGCATTTCCACATATTTTTTAAAAATACGCTCTCTCGGATCAGAGAGTGAGTAAATGGCATGCCCCATACCATAGATCAGACCCTTATGATCAAATGCGTCGCCATCCAGGATTTTAGAGAGATAAGCTTCCAGCTCCTCATCATCGCGCAAATCCTTTACATTTGCACGGATATCGTCCATCATTTCCATGACCTTGATATTCGCGCCGCCGTGCTTCGGTCCTTTCAGAGAAGACATCGCCGCAGCGATCGTTGAGTAAGTATCCGAGCCGGAGGACGTGACCACACGGGTCGTAAAAGTAGAGTTGTTACCGCCGCCGTGCTCCATATGCAGGATCAGCGCGGTATCCAGCACCTTGGCCTCAACCTCCGTGTACTTTTTATCCGGACGGAGCATCATCAGAAGATTCTCCGCGGTAGACAGCTCCGGAGACGGACGATGAATATACATGCTCTCGTCATTTTCATAATGATTATACGCATGATAACCATACACAGCAAGAACCGGGAACAAGGCGATCAGCTCAATGCACTGACGCAGACTGTTGTGCACGCTCGTGCTCTTCGGGTTTTTATCATAAGAAGCCAGCGTCAGGATACTGCGCGTCATCGTATTCATGATATCCGAGCTCGGTGCTTTCATGATCACGTCGCGTGTGAAATTCGTCGGCAGTGTCCGGCTGTTGCCAAGAATACTTTTGAACTCCTCGAGTTCCGCTTCATTGGGAAGTTCCCCCATCAGAAGCAGATAGGCAACTTTCTCAAAGCCATATTCCTTCGGGCCAAGATTTTTGATCAGATTTTGCACATTATATCCACGATACCAAAGTTCGCCGTCGCACGGAACCTTCTGACCGTTCTCTTTCTTTGAGGAAACAATCAGAGAAATATTCGTCAGTCCCGTCAATACGCCGTTTCCATTGATGTCTCTTAAGCCCAGATTCACGCCATATTCTTTATAAAGCTCGCGCGGGATGCTGTCATTTTTCCGGCAGATCTGCGAACCTTTTCTTGTATAATCGCTCATATCAATCATACGCAAGTCCTCCCTGTTCAATTGTGAAAAAACAATAGGTAATTGGAACAAAAGTGCGATTCACACATGCTCACATTGTATAAACGTCTGATATGTCTTTTGTCAGAAGTTCCTGATTTGTCAAACTCTTAGTAACTGTTTCTGTTCACACAGTTACGAATCTGCAGCTGCCAATACAATCTGTATGCAACCACCAAATCTTTTCTATCATACCACATTCATTTTTTTCGTCAATAGTTTTTAGATTTTTTTAAGAATTGTCAGACTATAGATATGGTTATTTATGATATGGCTCCCCATGAATAATGCGGAAGCTGCGATAAATCTGTTCCAGCAGGATCACACGCATGAGCTGATGAGGAAAGGTCAGGCGTGAGAAGCTGATCTGCTCGTCCGCGCGATTCATCACATCTTCAGACAGCCCTAAAGAGCCGCCGATCACAAAGCAAATACTGCTCTGTCCCTGAATACCCAACTGATCAATTCTGCGGGCAAGTCCGATAGAATCCGGCATCTGACCCTCAATTGCAAGTGCAATCACATAATCTGTGTCCCGAATAACGGAAAGCAGCCGTTTTCCCTCAATATCTTTCACACGAAGCTCCTCTGCCTCAGATGCGCCGTCCGGCGTCTTCTCATCCGGTACTTCCTGAAACTCCAGCTTACAGTAGCGTGTAAGCCGTTTCGAATATTCCGCAATGGCGTCACGGAGGTATTTTTCTTTGATCTTTCCTACACATAATATTTTGATTTTCATTTCTGATCTATATTTTTTCCCTCAGTTCTTTTAATGACTCCCTTGCATCTTTTGCCTGTCCGTTTTTCATCTGTTTTCAGTAAAAAACAGGCATTCGTCGACTTCAGCAGCACCATTTTCTGCCAGGCCGATACAAATGCCTGTTCTATCATTCGTAACTGATTAAAAATTATTTCGCGCTCAGGAACTCATGAATACCCTTCGCCGCCGCCTTGCCTGCGCCCATGGCGAGGATAACGGTCGCTGCGCCTGTCACGGCATCGCCGCCCGCGAATACTGCGTCTTTGGATGTCTTTCCGGTCTCCTCATCCGCGATGATGCACTTCTTGCGGTTGACATCAAGGCCGATCGTGGTAGAAGAGATCAGCGGGTTCGGTG
Source organism: Lachnospiraceae bacterium (assembly GCA_021199235.1). Lineage (GTDB taxonomy): Bacteria > Bacillota > Clostridia > Lachnospirales > Lachnospiraceae > Choladousia. The sequence continues at coordinate 2,612 of JAJQIL010000085.1, forward strand.
AGGTACCGAGCGACATGATGACGGTATCCACATCAAGATCGAACTCAGAACCCGGGACTGCTACCGGACGTCTTCTTCCGGACGCATCCGGCTCGCCAAGCTCCATACGGATGCAGCGCATACCGCAGACAGCGTCGTTCTCATCCACAAGGATCTCGGTCGGGTTGGTCAGAAGGTCAAAGATGATGCCTTCCTCTTTTGCGTGATGTACTTCCTCCGCACGGGCAGGAAGCTCAGCCTCGGAACGGCGGTATACAATATGTACCTCGGCGCCAAGACGAAGCGCGGTTCTCGCCGCATCCATTGCCACGTTGCCACCGCCGACGACCGCGACCTTTTTGCCCTTTACGATCGGGGTATCATAGTCCTCACGGAACGCTTTCATCAGGTTATTTCTGGTCAGGTACTCATTCGCGGAGAATACGCCCTTTGCAGTCTCACCCGGAATGCCCATAAACATCGGAAGTCCTGCGCCGGAGCCGATGAAAACTGCCTCGAATCCTTCTTCGTCAAGCAGCTCGTCGATCGTTACGGATTTGCCGATGATAACGTTGGTCTCGATCTTTACGCCAAGTGACTTGACGTTCTCTACTTCCTTCGCAACGACATCCAGCTTCGGAAGACGGAACTCCGGAATACCGTATACAAGCACTCCGCCCGGCTCATGAAGAGCCTCGAAGATCGTCACATCATAACCAAGCTTTGCGAGGTCGCCCGCGCAGGTCAGTCCGGACGGACCTGAGCCGATCACTGCCACCTTACGGCCGTTCTTTGTCTCCGGAGCAGGCGGCTTGATGCCGTTTTCTCTCGCCCAGTCCGCAACAAAGCGCTCCAGCTTGCCGATGGATACGGAATCGCCCTTGATGCCGCGGATACATTTGCCCTCGCACTGGCTCTCCTGCGGACATACACGGCCGCAGATTGCCGGGAGAGCGCTGGATTTGGAAATTACCTTGTAGGCTTCCTCGATATTGCCTTCTTTTACCTCAGCGATGAAATCCGGAATATTGATATTGACCGGGCAGCCTTCAATGCACTTTGCATTCTTGCAGTGCAGGCAGCGGGTTGCTTCCTCCATCGCTTCTTCTTTATTATAACCAAGACATACTTCCTTGAAGTTTGTCGCTCTTACCTTCGGATCCTGTTCTCTTACCGGAACCTTGTTAAGTCCTGCTGCAGCCATTATTTGTCACCTCCGCAATTCCCGCATCCGCCGTGATGCGTATCTCCCTCACGCAGCTTTAAAAGCGCCCTGCCTTCCTCTGTCTTATAGAGGTTCTGGCGTTTCATGGCCGCGTCAAAGTCTACCAGATGTCCGTCAAATTCAGGACCGTCTACGCAGGCGAACTTCACCTCGTCGCCCACAAGGATACGACAGGCTCCGCACATGCCGGTACCGTCTACCATGATCGGGTTCATGCTGACAACCGTCTTCAGATTGTACTTCTTTGTCGTCAGGCAGCAGAACTTCATCATGATCATCGGTCCGATGGATACGCAGTGATCATAGGTCTTTCCTTCATGCTCGATCAGATCCTCGATCACTTTGGTCACCATACCGCTTCTCCCGTAGGAACCGTCGTCAGTCGTTATGTAAAGGTTGTCACAGACAGACTTGAACTTGTCCTCCATGATCACGAGATTCTTCGTCTTCGCGCCGATGATAACGTCGCAGCCTACGCCGTGCTCATGCAGCCATTTAGCCTGCGGATATACCGGAGCCGTGCCGACGCCGCCAGCCACAAAGAGGATTTTCTTTTTCTTCGTCTCTTCCAGTTCGCTCTCCAGGCACAGATCGGACGGCTGTCCTAAAGGACCGACGAAATCATGGAAAGAATCGCCTGCCTTGAGGGAAGCAAACTTCTCCGTGGAAACGCCGATCGGCATAAACACGATCGTGATCGTACCAGCTTCTCTGTCATAATCGCAGATGGTCAGAGGAATACGCTCGCCTGGTTCATCCGCCTTCGCGATGATGAACTGTCCCGGCAGACAGCGTCTTGCCACACGCGGCGCGTCCACAACCATCTCGTAGATGTTGTCCGCAAGCTTTCCAGCTTTTAAAATTTTGTACATATCCTACCTCCTGAGGTTTCTTTTCCAGCCGTAACATAACTTTATACGTTCCGACCAGTAAAATGTGGAGCAGCTGAATATCAAAACCAGATGCATCCACAAACACATTGATATCAGTATAAAACAATCATGTTGAGAATTCAATCACTTTTTCAGAGTTTTTGATGCAGATTCTGGCAGTTCTGCACTTCTTTCTGACAGATTTGCGAACAGTTTCCCGTACCCGAACCTTCCGGAGAAAAGGATTCTCCTTAGAAGCATCTAATTCTCCTCCAGATAATTTTCAAACTGTTCCTGCGACATCAGAATTTTACGGGGCTTTGTTCCTTCCTCCGGTCCGACCACTCCGGCGTCGGAAAGCTGATCCATAATACGCGCCGCACGGTTAAAGCCGATCTTGAATACTCTTTGCAGCATACCGATGGAAGCCTTATCTTTTTCAATGATAAATTTACCGGCGTCAGCGAACAGTTCGTCCGTATCCGTCGCACCCTTTGCAGCAGCAGACGCCTGCTGCGCCTTTGCGATCTTCTGCTCCATATCCGGATCGTAGGAAAAACCGCTGTTGCTGTTTTTCAGGAAATCGACGACATCCGCGACCTCTTCATCCGTGACGAAAGCGCCCTGCACACGCGCCGGCTTCTGATACCCCTGGGGGTAAAAGAGCATGTCGCCCTTGCCGAGCAGTTTCTCCGCGCCATACATATCAATGATCGTACGGGAATCCACGCCGGACGATACCGAAAACGCGATTCTCGAAGGCATATTCGCCTTGATCAGTCCGGTGATGACATTAACGGAAGGCCGCTGTGTCGCGATGATCAGATGAATACCCGCAGCCCGGGCAAGCTGAGCCAGTCGGCAGATAGAATCCTCGACCTCACCCGGAGCGACCATCATCAGATCGGCCAGCTCATCAACAATGATCACGATCTGTGGAAGCTTTTCCGGCTTGTTCGGATCATCCACATCCTTCAGTGCCTCGATTTTCTGGTTATAACCTTTCAGGTCGCGGACGCCCACTTCAGCAAATTTCGCATACCGGTCCGTCATCTCCGCGACGCCCCAGTTCAGAGCGCCGGCCGCCTTTTTAGGGTCAGTCACGACCGGAATAAACAGATGCGGAATACCATTGTACACACTCAGCTCCACGACTTTCGGGTCGATCATGATCAGCTTTACTTCCTCAGGCTTTGCCTTATAAAGGATGCTCATGATAATTGTATTAATGCAGACGGATTTACCGGAGCCGGTCGCACCGGCGATCAGTAAATGCGGCATTTTCGCGATGTCGGAAACCACCACCTTGCCGCCAAGATCCTTACCTGTAGCAAAGGCCAGCCTGGATTTATGGTTGCGGAACTCATCGGACTCCAGCAGGTCACGAAGCGGTACTGCACTGTTCTCCGAATTCGGCACCTCGATCCCCACTGCAGATTTTCCGGGAATTGGCGCTTCAATACGGATATCCGCTGCTGCCAGGTTCAATTTGATGTCATCTGCCAGCGATACGATCCGGCTGACCTTCACGCCCTGCTCTGGAAGCAGTTCATAACGGGTCACGCTCGGTCCGCAGCTTACATTTGTCACCGTAACATGCACGCCAAAGCTGTTCAGCGTCTGCTGCAGCTTCGCGGCAGTCTGGCGGATTTCCTGTTCCTGCCCTTTTTTCGCCTTATTCTCACCCTTATGCAGCAGATCGAGCGGCGGGAAAACGTACTCCGGACGCGGCGGTTTTGCAGCCTCGATTGCAGCAGCCTCCGCTTCCACAGAAGCAATGCCGTCCGCAATCTCCTGCTCAGATGAGCGCGGATTACGTTTGATCTTTCCGCTGGCAGGTCCCTGAGCGGCTGCAGCCGACCCTTCGGTTTCTGCCTCATCCTCCGCAGCTGTGTTTTCGTACATCTCCTGTGCAGTCTGATAATGTTCATCCTGATGATTTGTCAGATTCCGGCTGCTGCCTTCAGATACACGGTCCGTCTGAATGTGCCGTGCATGATCCTCAGATGATCTGTTACCTTCGTTTTCACGCCGGCCGCCTGCAAAGCTCTCGTCCGATAAACCAGTACCGGAATACCGGCCTGCCGCGCTTTCCGTTCCGGAGATTTCCTGCTCTTCAATCCCCACACCCTCGATATGCAAAGCATTCATATCCGGATACTGTTCGAACACAGGCTCCTGACCGGCTGCGCTATCAGCATGAACGGCACCTGCATTTTCAACAGCGCCATGAGTCGGCGTATTGAGTTTCTCCTCCAGATTGATAAACCCGGAATCTTCCCCGGCAGCTCCGGAGGATGTCTTCTCATGCCCGGAAAAGTCCGCAGAAGAAACCAGTTCATTGACTGCTTCCGGAGAAGCATATGCCGGATCACAGGCCCTGGGCAGAATTTCATGGACATCTGCCCCGACCTGTCCGGACTCGCCGGTTATTTTCGTATTCATCGTGACACCGTTCGCGTGGCGATGTTTTCTTCTCGTCTCCGACTGTGATGAAAACATAACGGAAACATCGAGTTGACGATCCTGCTCATTCTTCTGCGAATAACCGGCCGGCTGTCCGGAATTGCCGCTCACTCCGGCTTTCTTTTTTGACCTCACGGTTCTGCCCGTTGTATTGGACGCATCCGCCGGCACAGAATTTTTAAAAGTATATTCAACGCGGGGAGATGTTTCCATATCAGAATCCACATACCCAAGATCATCCGAAACAGGATCCGGATAAGCAGACTCAGAAGAAGCCGGCTCGCTCATTCGTTCAAACCGTTCCCACTCTTCCCGTTTTTTCCGTTCTTCCCTGCGCCGCTCAGACGATTCTTTCGCAGAGTGGTAGACACGGTCTCCCTGCTTTTTCACACCGCGAAGAAGTGATTTCTGTGTGATCAGCACCAGCGCGATCAGCGCAAATACGCCCAGAAGCACTCCTGTGCCGATCGGGCCAAGTGCAGGCCCCAGAAAATGGCAGACTGTACCGCCGATCACACCGCCGCCCTGTTTCATGGACGCACAGCGCGCGTAAAGCTTTCCGAAATCATAAGCTTCTGTGTATTGTCCCTCGATGAGTGCGGTAAAGCAGCAGATGCTCAGATACAGCACAGCGCAGGCCGCAAATTTTTCACCGGCCAGATGACTGCCGCGATTTGAGATCAGGAAGGCTGCCGCAAGAAACATCAGGAACGGAAAAACGTAGGCGGAAATGCCAAAAATTCCAAAACAAACGTCTGAAATGACTGTGCCGATATAACCGCCGATTCCGAAAAAGCTGATAAAGATAAACAGGCAGACAGCAAGAGCCAGCCACAGGAGCGCTTCCTGGGCAAGCTGCGGGTTCATCCCTTCTGATTCTCTTACCGGCTCAACTGTGATAGCCTTCGAGACAGATGATTTGCGCCGGCTGGCCGAAGAAACGGCAGCGGACTGTTTACCGGAGGCAGCAGATGAAGCTGTCCTGCGGCTGCCGGATGCAGCAGATGCGGCCTTCTTACGACTGCCGGACGCAGTCGTTTTTCCGGTAGAAGCCGCAGGCTTGTTCGAGCCTGCGGTCGTTTTTTTCTTTGTTGTGTTTGATGCTGCCAAATTATATACTCCCCTTTCCAGGTTCCGTGCGGAGCAATCGCTCCCTTCTGGCGATCTCCCCGCGTTTGTTCCCTTCCTCCCCGGATAATACTGTCGCAGTAAAATGATCGTAACTGTAAAGGTACGGAACAGTTACAAAATTCGCCGATTATATCACAGGAAGAAATGTCCTGCGATAGCCAACAGACCTACAAGCGTACAGTATACGGAAAAATAAGCAAACTTTTTTTTGCGGACTACCACCAGCATCGTCTTAATGCAGATGTATCCGACGACCGCGGCGAAAACCATTCCGACCGCGTAAATCCAGACCTGATTCATCACAATGGGTTCAGCGATCACATCTTTGATCTCAAGAACGGCCGCTCCCAGAATGGCAGGTATCGATAAAATGAATGAATACTTCACAGCAAACCGGCGATCCATCCCGCACAGCAGGCACGCAGCGATTGTGGTTCCGGAACGGGAAAGTCCCGGCAGAGTTGCGCAGCCCTGCGCACATCCGATCACCAGCGCATTTTTATAGCTGGTCTCACGCGGAAGCTTCTTCCCTTCCTGCACCGTATCCGCCATCAGCAAAAGCACGGCCGTGATCAGCAGGCAGATGCCCGGAATCAACAGGGTATCACTCGCGTCAGAAATCAGCTTTTCGCCGAGATAGCCGATGACAGCTGTCGGGAATGTCGAAACCAGAATCAGTACCACAAATTTCCGGTAACTGTTGTGCACTACCCTCCTGTATTTTAATGAAGTCTTATGTATTTTATTTAATACGAACAGTCTCAGGTTGCAGCAGATATCGCCAAACATAAAGACTGCCTCACAGATCATCTTCCAGATATCTTTCCTGTAGACGATAAAAACGGCGACAAGTGTGCCCATATGAAGCATGATATCAAAAAGCATGCCGCCGTCTGTCTCAATGTGAAAAATATTTTCCAGAATCGCCAGATGACCGGAACTGCTGACCGGAAGAAACTCTGTCAATCCCTGTACTATGCCAAGAAAAATAGACTGTAAAACTGTCATACCTGCCTCCAAATGATAAATAAATATTAGAACATACGTAACTGTGAAAGTACCGGACAGTTACGAACACACATTTGGATTCATTATAGCAAAGAATTGAATTCGGTACAAGATTTTTTTCTTTTATCTGCCCATAAGCTATGGGCCATTTATGATAATGTCCTTATATACCACAAGAGAAAATGTCCCAA
>JAJQIL010000043.1 GCA_021199235.1 Lachnospiraceae bacterium
ATTCGATTACAATGGACTATAATAATTGTTGACAAATCGCGCTCGAATTATTAGTATAGACAAAGGCTTAAAAGGTGCAGAGCGACACGTTTGGCGGGCATTCCGGGACAGAAGCGTGTGGGAAATTTATCCGGCACCCGTATAAACAGTAATATAGCAGAAAAGAAACCAGGAGGGATATCATGGCAAAGGAAAAGAAGCTGGTGGAGTCCATTACCTCGATGGAGGAGGACTTTGCGCAGTGGTACACGGATGTAGTAAAGAAGGCGGAGCTTGCGGGATACACGAGCGTAAAAGGCTGCATGGTGATCAAGCCTGCGGGCTACGCGATCTGGGAGAATATCCAGAAAGAACTGGATAAGAGGTTTAAGGAGACAGGGGTGGAGAACGTCTATCTGCCGATGTTCATTCCGGAGAGCCTGCTGCAGAAGGAAAAGGATCATGTCGAGGGCTTTGCGCCGGAAGTGGCGTGGGTGACGCACGGCGGGCTGGAGCCGCTGCAGGAGCGTATGTGCGTGCGTCCGACTTCTGAGACGCTGTTCTGTGACTTTTATAAAAATGATATTCAGTCATACCGCGATCTGCCGAAGGTGTACAACCAGTGGTGTTCTGTGGTGCGTTGGGAAAAGACAACCCGTCCGTTCCTGCGTTCGAGAGAATTCCTGTGGCAGGAAGGCCATACGGCGCACGCGACCGCCGAGGAGGCCGAGGCGCGCACGATCCAGATGCTGAATGTATATGCGGATTTCTGCGAGGAAGTGCTGGCGATCCCGGTGATCAAAGGCCGCAAGACAGATAAAGAGAAGTTCGCGGGCGCGGAAGCGACCTACACCATTGAGTCACTGATGCATGACGGTAAGGCACTGCAGTCCGGCACAAGCCACAACTTCGGCGACGGATTTGCGAAGGCGTTTGAGATTCAGTTCGCGGACAAAGACAATACACTGAAATACGTACATCAGACCTCCTGGGGTATGACGACACGCATGATTGGCGCGATCATCATGGTACACGGAGACAACAGCGGCCTGAAGCTGCCGCCGCGCATCGCGCCGACGCAGGTGATGGTCATTCCGACCCGTCAGCAGCAGGAAGGTGTGCTGGAGAAGGCGAATGAGGTAAAAGAGGCGCTGGCCGCGAGCGGTCTGCGCGTGAAGCTGGACGACTCCGAGAAGAGCCCGGGCTGGAAATTCTCCGAGCAGGAGATGCGCGGCATTCCGGTGCGTGTGGAACTGGGACCGAAGGACATTGAAGCAGGCAACGCCGTGATCGTACGCCGCGACACACGGGAGAAGATCACCGCTGCCATCGCCGAGCTGCCGGAGAAGGTAGCCGAGGTGCTGGATACGATCCAGAAGGACATGCTGGAGCGCGCGAGAGAACACCGCGACGCCCACACCTACACGGCGACGACGAAGGAAGAGTTTAAGCAGATCGCGGACGAGAAGCCGGGCTTTATCAAGGCGATGTGGTGCGGCTGCCAGGAGTGCGAGGACGCGATCAAGGAAGAGGTCGGCGTGACAAGCCGCTGTATGCCGTTTGAACAGGAAAAGATCGGCGATACTTGTATCTGGTGCGGGAAGCCGGCGAAGCACATGGTGTACTGGGGGAAGGCGTACTAAATGTCACACCTGCTTCGGACACGCAGCCTGGGCATCCGCAAGCAGACGGTAGGTGGTATCCGCCCTGCACGGACAAATGTATCCAGAAAAAACGCAAATTTTCTTGACAAATACATTTTATGTGAGTATAGTTCAATAGATGGGAATTTCACGAATTCGCGCGGATTCCGTAAGGATTCGGCAACAGACGCGGATTCCGGCAGGAACTGAACACGAGAATCTGCCGCAGATTGAAATTTTCGAAAAAAATAAGAGGAGGACAACTATTATGAAATTCAAAAAAGCACTTAGCGTAGCTCTCTGTGCATCTATGGTAGCAGGCTGCTTCGCAACAGTAGCATCTGCTGATGAGGATCTGACCTGGAAGATCGGCGGTATCGGACCGATCACCGGCGCAGCTTCCGCATATGGTTCTGCAGCGATGAACGGCGCGCAGATCGCGGTTGATGAGATCAACGCGGCCGGCGGCATCAATGGTTATCAGATCGAGTTCCAGGCTGAGGATGATGAGCATGACGCAGAGAAGTCTGTCAATGCTTACAATACTCTGAAGGACTGGGGTATGCAGGCTCTGGTTGGTACGGTTACCACCGCTCCGTGCCTGTCTGTAGCTCCGCTGGCAGCAGAGGACAATATGTTCATGATCACACCGTCCGCATCCGCTGAGGAGTGCATCTCCTACGGCACGAACGAGTTCCGTATGTGCTTCACGGATCCGGCACAGGGTACCGCTTCCGCACAGTACATCGGCGAGAACCTGGATGTGACCAGTGTTGGCGTTATCTATGACAGCTCTGATGTATATTCATCCGGTATCTATGCAACATTCCGTACCGAGGCTGAGAATCAGGACTTCGAGATCGTAGCGGCAGAGGCGTTTACTTCTGACAGCAAGACTGATTTCTCCGCACAGATTCAGGCGATGATTGATGCCGGCGCTGAGCTGGTATTCCTTCCGTTCTATTACAATGAGGCTTCTATCGTATTCACACAGGCTTCCTCCATGGAGTACAGCCCGCTGTGGTTCGGTGTAGACGGTATGGACGGTATCCTTTCTGTAGAAGGCTTTGACACCTCTCTGGCTGAGGGCGTTATGCTCCTGACTCCGTTCTCCGCAGATGCTGAGGACGAACTGACCCAGACTTTTGTAGCGACTTACATGGATCTTTATGGTGAGACTCCGAACCAGTTCGCAGCAGACGGTTATGACTGTGTATACGCGATCGCTACCGCTCTTGCGACTACGGATCTTGATCCGAGCGCAGATGCTTCTACCATCAGCGACGCACTGCAGGCAGCGATGCTTGAGATCTCCATGGACGGACTTACCGGCAGCGGCATGACCTGGGATGAGGAAGGCGAAGTTTCCAAGAGCCCGAAGGCAGTTGTGATTCAGGACGGCGCTTACGTAGGACTGTAATCCTTTGACGAATTGAAAAGGACCCAACAGGGGGTTGCAAAGGGCAGCCCCCTGTTTTCTGGTCTTACACGGCCGACCTTTTCATTTCGATGTTGTTCTGCACTATTACAAAAAAGAGGTATCTTATGAGTTTTATTTCTTATTTAATCAATGGTATCAGCCTCGGCAGTGTATATGCCATAATCGCACTTGGCTATACCATGGTGTATGGTATTGCGAAAATGCTGAACTTTGCGCACGGGGACGTGATCATGGTCGGCGGCTATGCCGCGTTTTCGATGATGATGTACTACGGCGGCAATCCGGTGACCGCGGTTCTTGTGGCGATTGTGGTATGCACAGTGCTGGGTATTGTGATTGAGTCCATCGCGTACCGGCCGCTCCTGGAGGCGGCTTCGCCGCTGGCTGTGCTGATCACGGCGATCGGCGTCAGCTATTTTCTGCAGAACGCCGTGCTCCTGATCTTTGGCTCTACACCGAAGAGCTTCCAGTCGGTGGTGAATCTGCCGAGTCTGAAGCTTGCCGGAGGCGCGCTGACGATTTCGGGAACGACGATGGTGACGATCGCAAGCTGTATCGTGATCATGGTGGTGCTGACGCTCTTTATCAATAAATCCAGGCCGGGGCAGGCGATGCTTGCGGTTTCTGAGGATAAGGGCGCCGCGCAGCTGATGGGTATCAATGTCAACGGCACGATCGCTCTGACGTTTGCGATCGGCTCCGGACTGGCGGCGATTGCCGGTGTGCTCCTTTGCTCCGCGTACCCGTCCCTGACCCCTTATACCGGTTCCATGCCGGGTATTAAGGCGTTTGTGGCGGCAGTGTTTGGCGGTATCGGCTCTATTCCGGGAGCCATGGTCGGCGGCATTCTGCTCGGCGTGATCGAGATTCTGGGAAAAGCATATATTTCATCACAGCTTGCGGACGCGATCGTGTTCGGAGTGCTGATCATTGTGCTTCTTGTGAAGCCTACCGGCCTGTTCGGTAAGCACATTCAAGAGAAAGTGTAAGGTGCGCTCATGGAAAAAGTCGAAAAAATGAAACAGAAGAATTTCAGGAGCAACCTGATTACCTACGCGATCGTGATTCTGGCGTTTGCGATTATGGAAGCCTGGAAGGCCTCCGGCAATCTCTCCAGCCTGCTGTCGGGACTGCTGGTTCCGATCTGTGTGTATGTGGTTCTTGCCATTTCACTGAATCTGGTGGTCGGGATTTCCGGTGAGTTAAGCCTCGGGCATGCCGGATTCATGTGCGTCGGCGCGTTTGCCAGCGCATTCTTTTCCAAATGTACCGCGGAAGCAATCACGTTTGTGCCGCTGCGCTTTTTCCTTGCGGTACTGATCGGGGCGGCAGTGTCCGCGGTCTTCGGACTGCTGATCGGTATCCCGGTGCTGCGTCTGCGCGGCGACTATCTGGCGATCGTGACGCTGGCTTTCGGCGAGATCATTAAGAACGTCATCAATATTTTCTATATCGGGCTGGATGGCAATGGATTCCACGTTTCCACGCAGGATCAGTTTTCCCTCAATATGGACGCGGACGGGCAGATCATCCTGGGCGGCCCGCAGGGCATTACGAGCATCGCAAAATGCTCGACATTCCTGGCCGGTGTGATCCTCATTCTGATCGCGCTGTTTGTCGTTCTGAACCTGATCAATTCCCGTGACGGCCGCTCCATTATGGCGATCCGTGACAACCGGATTGCTGCGGAGTCGATCGGTATCAATGTGACAAAATATAAGCTGATGGCGTTCACGATATCGGCTGCTCTGGCCGGAGCGGCAGGGGCGCTTTATTCGCACAACCTGTCCACACTGCAGGCGTCCAAGTTCAATTTCAACACCTCTATTCTGGTGCTGGTATTTGTCGTGCTGGGCGGGATCGGCAATATGCGCGGTTCGATCATCGCGGCCGTGATACTGACGGTGCTGCCGGAGATGCTGCGGTTCCTTTCGGATTATCGTATGCTGATCTATGCGATCGTGCTGATCGTGATGATGCTGATCAACTGGTCGCCGAAAGCACTGGAGATGCGGGAACGCCTTATGAGCCGCTTTTTCCACAAATCCGCGAAGGAGGGCGAGTGATATGTCTGCAATGTTAGAGGTAAAAAATCTCGGTATTTCCTTCGGCGGTCTGCGCGCGGTTAATGCGCTTGACCTGACGGTGGAAAAGGGCGCTCTTTACGGACTGATCGGGCCGAACGGCGCGGGCAAGACGACCGTGTTCAACCTGCTGACCGGCGTATATAAGCCGAGTGAGGGCACGGTGCTTCTGGACGGCGAGAGCATTGTCGGAAAGAGTACGGTGGAGATCTGTAAATGCGGCATTGCCCGTACTTTCCAGAATATTCGTCTGTTTAAGGACCTTCCGGTGCTGGACAACGTAAAGGCTGCGCTTCAGAATGAATATAAATATTCTCTTTTCTCCAGTATTTTCCATACGCCGAAGTATCGCAAAGTGGAAAAGGAGATGGATGAAAAGGCGCTCGAGCTTCTGAAGGTCTTTGACCTGGACGGCGTAGCCGATTATAAGGCTTCGAACCTTCCTTACGGCAGACAGCGTAAGCTGGAGATCGCGAGAGCGCTTGCCACGGATCCGAAGCTGCTGCTTCTGGACGAGCCGGCGGCCGGCATGAACCCGAATGAGACAAAAGAACTGATGGATACCATTCACTTTGTACGGGATCATTTTGGCGTAACCATTCTTCTGATCGAGCATGATATGAAGCTGGTGGCGGGCATCTGCGAGGAACTGACCGTGCTGAACTTCGGAGAGGTGCTTTCTCATGGAAAGACCGCGACGGTGCTGCGGGATCCGCAGGTGATCACGGCGTATCTTGGAGAATAAAAGGCCGTGTGATCGTGGGACGATTCCGGACAATATAAGGAGAAATATTATGGCAATGCTGGAAGTAAAAGATCTGGAAGTCTACTACGGCGTGATCCGGGCCATCAAGGGGATTTCTTTCGAGGTCAACGAGGGAGAGATCATCGCGCTGATCGGGGCAAACGGCGCCGGAAAGACGACGATTCTTCATACAGTGACCGGCCTGATTAAGCCGAAAGCGGGTCAGGTGATCTTTGAAGGGCAGGATATCACGAAAACGCCCGCCCACAAAATCGTAAAACTGGGGATGGCGCATGTGCCGGAGGGCCGCCGCGTGTTTTCCCAGCTTACCGTTTATCAGAATCTGAAGATGGGCGCGTATTCCAGATCGGATAAAGAGGAGATTGAGGACAGTCTCCAGAAGGTATATAAGCGGTTCCCCCGCCTGGAGGAGCGCAAAAATCAGGTGGCCGGAACACTTTCCGGCGGCGAGCAGCAGATGCTTGCCATGGGCCGTGCGCTGATGTCGAACCCGCGCATCATCCTGATGGACGAGCCGTCAATGGGGCTGTCGCCGATCCTGGTCAATGAGATTTTCGATATCATTCAGAGTGTGAGCGCGAGCGGCACGACCGTGCTGCTGGTGGAGCAGAACGCGAAGAAGGCGCTTGGCATCGCGGATCGCGCATATGTGCTGGAGACCGGCAATATCGTGCAGGAAGGCCGCGCGGCGGACCTGATGGACGATGAGTCGATCAAGAAGGCGTATCTGGGCGAGTAAAAAGACCTGCTGGAGTGCCCATCTGGCATGGAAATGAGGAGAAGGGGATTGTCTGAAAACAGTTGTTTTCCGGCAGTCTCTTTTTATTTTATAGGAAACTTCGTCCTCATAAAGCAAAAAACGCTTCGCGAGGGCGCTGGATGTCCAGTGGACATCCGTTTAGCGCCGACCGGAACGAAGTGGATAGACACGTGAGTATATGGACGAAAAAGGTTGCCTGATTTTCACCAATTGAGCAAATTATTCGACGCAATATCCTGAAAAATCTGTAAAAAAACTTTTTTGCAAAGATTTTCAAAAACAACTTGCCAGAAATGAGAGAAACTGTTACACTAATGACACAGTAAAACCGGGAAATTACAAAGTAAAAAGCTCAAAAGCTCAAAAGCTCAAAAGCTCAAAAGCTCAAAAGCTCAGAAGCTCAGAAGCTCAGAAGCGCAATAACCCAGGAGCTTTAAAAAACAGAAACACAAAAAGCCTGTCAAAAAGGGAACTGTGAACGTACTGAACAGTTACAAAACAGGCATAAATAAGGGAACAGGGGGTGTCAGTATGGAACAGAACATTGTAATCACCATTGCGCGCCAGTTTGGCAGCGGCGGGAAAACGGTCGGACAGATGCTGGCAAAGGATCTGGGGATCAAATGTTACGACAAAGAGGTGCTTCGGATGGCTTCGGAGGAAAGCGGCATTAATGAAGCGCTGTTTCACGAAAAGGATGAGAAGCTGAAACGTGCTCCGATTTTCGAGAAGACAAAGGGCGAGTACAAGGGCCGCCTGATCTCTCCGTCAAGTGAGGAGTTTGTCAGCGACCACAACCTGTTTAACTATCAGGCAAAGATCATCCGTGACCTGTCTGAAAGGGAGTCCTGCGTGGTGATCGGCCGCGCTGCGGATTATGTGCTCAAGGATTTCCCGGGACTGGTCAGCGTGTTTGTGCATGCGCCGAAAGCTTATTGTACCCGTCAGGCGATCGAACGGTACGCCTGCCGCCCGAATGAGGCGGAGAAGTTCGTGGAGAAGACGGACAAAGCCCGCAGCGATTTTTACAATTACTATACCGGGAATAAGTGGAATGACGCGAGAAACTATGATCTGTGCCTGAACAGCCAACGGCTGGGGTTTGACGGGGTGCTGGAGGCCATCGAGGCATATATCCGTATCCGGTTCGGAAAGCTGCCGAACGAGTAAAACGGAAGCAGCGGGGCAGAAGCAGCGAAACAGAAAAACATATACAAAAAGAAACTGAAAATGGTTTTATAAATTAGGAATAAAAACCTGTTGACATTTCAAACACGATAAGATACGATAAGAATGTGTTTATGTGAATCTCTCAAAGCAAACAATATCGACTGCCGGAGAGCAAAAGGCAGATATGGCTGTTGAGTGGAAAAAATAAAATGGAATCGGGATACGGAAGATAGTGGAGACGGAGAGACCAGTGCAGCAGGAGAGGTTTGCGCGGCCGGGAAACCGGGTACCACCGGGAAAACCTCAGGTGCGCCGGGAAGCCGCTATCTCGTAGCATGCGAGGAAAGCGGGCTTGCGGAATATCAGAAGCAGCTTCTTTATGATGTGTTGGGTCCTGTTTTCTTCGGACAGAAGCAGGCAGGAAGCAGGGAAGAGCTGGCGGAGCTTTTTAAGGCGAGATATGGGATCGACGTACAGAAGGATTTCTGCGAGGGCGATGAGCATTACGATGAATATTGTGAGGCACAGCAGGCCATTGCAGAGGGCATGAGTATTTATGGCGGCCAGATTGCGTTTGGAGACAGTGTGCTGGCGGAGCTTGCCGGGACGATCTGGGAGAATCTGGAGCGGCAGGAGACGCATAAATTCCGCCGGATCAATACGATGCTGGAAGAGTAGAGCAGAAGGAATAAAACAGAAAGAATAGACCAGAAAGAATAGAACAGAAAAATAACGCAGGTTAAAAAAGCAGGATATATTAAGCATGGCAAAAAGGCAGAAATGTGCAGCCCCGAAGGTCAGAGAAATCTGGCTTTCGGGGTTTTTCTTTGCGCAGAGGCTTGCAAGTAGAAGTTTCGTAACTGTGGTGAAGACTCTTTTGTTCTGAATCAGGAATTTGTACAAACAAAAATCAATTTATGTTCCGATTTCGGAATATAAATTGATTTTTTTGAAATGATATGCCAGAATGGGAACAGAAATTACGAGGGTGTGCAAAGACGGGCGAGGGATTGTAAAACAGAAAAAGTGTGCTATAATATATTCGGACAAAACCGAGTCGGAGGTGACCGAATAAAATGAAGTTTATCGGAAGAACGGAACAGCTGAATAAACTAAATCGCGTAATAGCCAGGTCGAACAAAGCTGAAGCAATGCAGACAGTCCTGATTTACGGGCGCAGACGCGTGGGAAAAAGCGAGCTGGTGAAGCAGCTGCTGAAAAACACGGCGATACAGAGCATCTATTATGAATGCAAACAGGTTGCGGAAGAAAGCAATGCCCAGGACATCTGTACGATTTTGTCCGAAAGACTGCAGCTTCCAAAGCTTGGGTATAAGTCAATGGAAGAAGTTGTAGAGTATGTGTTCCAGAGATCCTGCGAAGAAAATATGATCTTCGTTCTGGATGAATACCCATACCTCCGGGAAAATATCAAAGGCATGGACAGCATTCTGCAGACATTGATTGATAAGTACAGAGACTCAGCAAAGCTGACCTTTATTATTCTGGGCTCCTATGTTGTCATCCGTCAAATTATTCGAGGGTGATTTCGTCAGATTATTTTACGGCAGTTT
>JAJQIL010000058.1 GCA_021199235.1 Lachnospiraceae bacterium
TTAAAGTATTGAGTTTTCAAGGAACGCTCCCATTTTTGATATGGGAAGTTTGAGTTATTTATTATCATCCGTGGCGTGTATTCCAACGGCCTGATCAACGCGCTGATTGTGCGGTTTGGCGGAGAGGCGGTCAACTGGATGGGGAGCAGCTGTTCTTTTATGGTACTGGTGATCAGCTATATATGGAAGAATCTCGGCTATGACATGATCCTCTGGCTGGCAGGGCTGGCCGGGATTTCACCGGAAATTTACGAGGCGGCGCGTGTGGACGGCGCGGGGGAGTGGAACTGTTTTACACAGATCACGCTGCCGAACCTGCGGCCCTCTCTTTACACGATCACGGTGCTGTCCTTTCTGAATTCGTTTAAAGTGTTCCGGGAAGCCTGGCTGGTCGCGGGCGATTATCCGAACCAGAGCATGTATCTTCTGCAGCACCTCTACAATAACTGGTTCCGCGAGCTTTTGTTTGACAAGATTTCGGCTTCGGCAGTCGTGACGGCGGCGGTGGTGCTGGTACTGATCCTGCTTTTGCAGAAAGCGTGGGGGACGGAAGTGTGAGCAAAATTGGAAGGCTGTGCATATATATGATCCTCATTGCGGCACGATTGAGAGTGAGAGGAACCTCGTGATCCGAAACGCGGTTTTAGCGGATGAGAAAGCGCTCACCAGTTTACTTTTAAAGAATCCAGACGGGAGCGACAGCAACATTGTAAGCCGCGCGGAGCAGTTTCTGACACGCCACGGTCTTTCGGGAAAAGTGATCAGCTTTGTATATTTGAACGTGTTTGCGCGGGATCTGCTGCTGCTTGCCCCACTGATTATTTTTCTGAAAGGCCTGCGAAAGGAGTGGCGACTGTTATCACACAGACAAGGCAGGGATAAAGAGCCAGATGAATCGCTGCATGAAATGACGGGTGAAACATTGGGTAAAATACAGCAGAACCAGTTTATTGAAGTCATGCTTTGCGCTATGTCCGCAGCTCTTTTATATCTGCTCGTATGGATGTTTCGAACAAAATTTGAAATACCGTCAGATATGATACCGACCACCTGGTCAGATTTTTCATTCTGGAGCAGCTGGTGGCAGTCACAGAAGCAGAATTTTTTTCTGATACTGGGGTGTGCACAGGGTGTAATGCAGATCAGCCTGATCTGGAAGATATTTATTTCAGTGTTCTGCAGTATGAATGCTTCTTTTCTGGCGGTATTAATTTGAAGGAATTGAAATAGGCCGACCGCAATTCCGTTTCAAGAGATGCGGATCACAAATTTCTAAAAATGAAGGAAAGAGTGGCAAAGTTGCCTGTATTGGTTTTTCAGCTGTTTGGAAATCTTTTAACAGGCTGCTTCGAGACGCAGCCTGCTCTACTGAAGACCAGAAATATACTTTTCAATTTTTCCTACTATATATGTGGCATTTTCAATCTGTTGCGTAGATTCTTCTTTGCTTGCAAGATAAAAATCATCATAATCTGAAGCATTTCGTATTTGTTCAGATTTTGCCAGTATCTGATAGTCATTTTGCGTAAAAAATCCTGTCCCTTTAAAGATGAACAGGTAATTAAACTGTTTTAATACTCCATTATGCGTCTGAGGTTCTGTGTCTTTAAGGACAAGCAAAGCACGGACTGCCTTTTCCATTGCATAAAAGGCTCTGTTGTTTGCGGATTTGCAGGATTGCTTATCCAGCGAATTTCTGGCGTCATCTAATAATATTCCTTTGCCCTGCATAGCCTTACTTCTGCCAGAGTATAATTATAATCTTTATCCATAGAGCAGCACTCCTTCTGATTCAATATTATTGAAGTAACCATACCAGTTCTTCTTTTCCTGGAATTCTTCGTAAGGAATACTTACAAAATTTACAATGGCAAAATATTTATATGCAAGATCCGTGGATATCATCGCAAGGGCATCACTGTACTTTTTTGCTTCCAGACGATCACATTTGGTGATCAAAGCAATATCCATGTCTGAATCTGAATTAAAGTCTCCTCTTGCACAGGAACCATATAAAATTACTTTCACAAGATCATTTGCCATCACATGTCTGACTGCATGCGCAGCTTCTTTTCCGATTTTTTTGATTGAAATATCGTTTAATGCAAATGATAGTCCATCCATATTAAATCACTTCCCTGGTTAAATTTGAACCTGTTGTTTATTTGACTAAAAGATACCATAAAGAAAGTTATGAATCAAGTAGCGTTTCTCCGAATCTTTCATATGATAAAGAAAACCATTTTAAAGGATTATCATATGAAATCGAAACGAATCATGGCAGCAGCGTTTTCTCTCATGCTTGCGGTCGGAAGTCCCACGGCCGCTTTTGCCGGGGAGGAAGTGCAGTCAGAAAACACGGCGTTAGATACCGTAGAAACGGAAATAGAAGCTTCTGCGGTTGACATAACAGAAACAGAGCAGGAACTCACCGCAGTTACCCTGAATGAGGTGGCTCATTCGATTTTCTATGCACCGCAGTATGTGGCGATTGAACTGGGTTACTTTGAGGAGGAGGGCATTGACCTGACTGTTGTGACAGGCTTCGGCGCGGATAAAACGATGACGGCGCTGATTTCCGGTGAGGCGGATATCGGGTTTATGGGCTCGGAATCTTCGATTTATACCTACAGCGGCGGTGCGGCGGACGCGCCGGTCAATTTTGCGCAGCTCACACAGCACGCCGGGAATTTTGTGGTCGCCAGAGAGGATACCGATGACTTTGAGTGGAGTGATCTGGTTGGAAAGGACGTCTTGGGAGGGCGCGCAGGTGGCATGCCGGAAATGGTATTTGAGTTCATTCTGAAAGAGAACGGCATCGACCCATCAGAAGTCAATATCAATCAGTCCATCGATTTTGGTTCCACCGCGGCGGCTTTTTCCGGCGGTCAGGGAGATTACACGATTGAGTTTGAGCCGAGCGCAACCGCGCTGGAGCAGGAGGGTGTCGGCTATGTTGTGGAATCGTTGGGCGTAGAGTCCGGCTACGTGCCATATACGGCGTACTGCGCGAAGTCGAGCTATCTCACGGAGCAGCCGGAGGTGATTCAGGCGTTTACCAATGCGCTGCAAAAGGGGATGGACTATGTGAATGCGCACACGCCTGAAGATATTGCTGAGGTGATCGCGCCGCAGTTTCCGGAAAATGATGTGGAGACGATCACCACCATCGTGGAACGCTATTACGAGCAGGACACCTGGAAGGAAGATTTAATCTTTGAGGAGGAGAGTTTTGAACTCCTGCAGGATATCCTGGAGAGTGCGGGCGAACTGGAAGAGCGTGTGCCGTATGAAGAACTTGTTACCACTGAATTTGCCGAAAAAGCGGCAGAGAGCATAGATGAGTAGAAAATACAAATACGCAAAAACACGCGTATCCTAAGATGAGCCTGACAGAGCATGTCAGGCTCATCGCTTTTGATGCGCAGGGCTGTGTAAGGTGTTTTTCGGCTTACGTCGGACGCAGCGCCGCGCGGCGAGCAGGAGCCAGCAAACCGTCTCCTGCTCGATCACACGTCCTGATGGATGGAGGATTTACGATTCTTCCTGTATGGAATTGTCGGCATTTTCTGCCGGAATAAATTCCAGCAGGTCTCCGATATCGCATTCCAGCACGGTGCAGAGCCTTGCGAGCACGGCGATATCCAGTCTGGCAATGTCGTTGTTGCAATAGTGGTTGAGCTGTGTGCGCTGCATCTCCGCGCGGTGCGAGAGCCGGTTTTTGCTGATTCCGCGCTCCTTAATCAGCTCATCGAGATGAATTCGAATGGTTCCAAATTGTCTTTCGTTCATAAGCTTATCCTCTTTTCTTTTGTATTTTCAAACACAGCTGTATTAACACCATTATGCAGGAAATAGAACCGGAAAAACAGTTGTAAGATATCTGATGTAATATATTACACATGCATATCTCTTCTGTTATTCGGCTCTTCTATTTTGTTTTTTTCCGCATAGGATAGATACAGGAGGTCCTATGCGAAAAAACAGCTGGCTGCAAAAATTTTTATATTGTTTAATGGTGGTACTGGGAGCTTATATTATATATAAAAGCGGATGCCTGCTGGCACTGGAGAGCCAACTGCAAAAGGCATCGGAAGATGGGAACATACAGCGTTCTCTGGAAGATTCCGCCATGCGCACGTGGGCAACCGCTTATACGGCTGCTGTGGAAGGGAAAGAAGGCGGAAATGCTTTGTCCCTCTGGATGAGCCAGATTGCTCCGGTGTTCAGCTATGCGGTGGAACAGGCTGAGAGCGGGGGTGAAACAGATACGGAAGAAATGGCGGAGCTGCAGGAGGAGACTGAAGCAGAAACGGCTGTTGAGGATGAAACGGCTGGTTCACTGGAAGAAAGCGCCGAAATGGAAACAGTGGTTGAAGAAAAATCGCCCGTAGAAGAAACTCCCGCCCAGGAGACCATGGCCGGCACGATTTTTGCGCAGGCGCTGCCGCAGCTGTTGGATTATTCTTATCTGTTGTCAAAAATTTATACGGTGGATGCGGATACGTATGCGGACGCGGAGCTTCTGGATGCGGACAAACTGCTTTCTATGGATCTTGGCATTGAACAGGATGCTTCCGTACCGCAGATTCTGATTTATCATACGCATTCTCAGGAAGCCTTTGCGGATTCTGCGGAGGGTGAGGTGAGCGACACGATTGTCGGCATGGGCGATATCCTGGCGGACGAGCTTCGCTCATATGGATATAATGTGATACATGACACTGGTGTCTATGATCTGGTGGATGGCGTGCTGGACCGCAGCGCGGCTTATGATTATGCGCGTGAGGCGGTTACGGCAATTCTGGAGGAATATCCCACGATTGAAGTGGTGATTGATCTGCACCGTGACGGGGTGAGCGGCGAAGAGGGGGATTTTGTGACGGAAATCGACGGGGAAAATATCTCGAAAATCATGTTTTTTAACGGCCTTTCCCGCGATGAAAACGGCGATGAGATCAGTTGGCTGCCAAATGCGTATCTGTCGGAGAATCTCGCGTTTTCTTTGCAGCTGCAGGTGCTTGCCAATGCTGAATATCCCGGCTTTACACGAAAAATCTACCTGAAAGAGGAACGCTATAATCTGCACCTGCGCGCCCGTTCTCTTCTGATTGAGGCAGGAACGCAGCTGAATACGGTGGAGGAGGAGCAGCGCGCGATGGCGCCGCTTGCGAATCTGATCCGGCAGGTGCTGGAAATGTAACAAAGTTTGTGGCTGCGAAGTTACGGAATTGCTGCCAAATTTTGAGTATTTTGATGAAAATGTGTTTTATCTCTCACCCGAAATGTGTTATGATACGGAAAAGTATGTGTAAATAATCGTAACTGTGAAGGCACCGAACAGATATCTTCGGGAAATCTTCGCAGCTGCGAATACCAGAAAATACGTAGTGCAATACAATTCAGACACAGAATGGATACAAAAGGAGTG
Organism: Lachnospiraceae bacterium; assembly: GCA_021199235.1. Classification (GTDB taxonomy): domain Bacteria; phylum Bacillota; class Clostridia; order Lachnospirales; family Lachnospiraceae; genus Choladousia. Next base: position 5,432 of record JAJQIL010000058.1, read on the forward strand.
GCAGATACAAGTGGCAGCAGATCAGAGTAAAATCAGAAATTTTTGCATTATTGCGCACATCGACCATGGAAAATCCACGCTGGCAGACCGGATCATTGAGATGACCGGGCTTCTGACCAGCCGCGAGATGCAGGATCAGGTGCTGGACAATATGGATCTTGAGCGCGAGCGCGGGATTACGATCAAATCGCAGGCGGTGCGCATCATATACAAAGCGGACGACGGAGAAGAGTATATTTTCAACCTCATCGACACGCCGGGACATGTGGATTTTAATTATGAGGTGTCGCGTTCTCTGGCGGCGTGCGACGGCGCGATTCTTGTCGTGGACGCGGCGCAGGGGATCGAGGCGCAGACGTTGGCGAACGTTTATCTGGCGCTGGATCATGATCTGGACGTGATGCCGGTGATCAATAAGATTGATCTGCCGAGTGCCGATCCGGAGCGTGTGATCCATGAGATCGAGGACGTGATCGGCCTTGAGGCGGAGGATGCGCCTCGGATTTCCGCGAAGACCGGCCAGAACGTGCATGAGGTGCTGGAGCAGGTGGTACGGAAAATCCCCGCGCCGACCGGCAATCCGGATGCCCCGCTGCAGGCTTTGATCTTTGATTCGGTGTACGATTCCTACAAGGGCGTGATCATTTTTATCCGTCTGATGCATGGGACGGTGAAAAAAGGAACGAAGATCCGCATGATGGCGACCGGCGCGGAAGCGGAGGTCGTGGAGGCGGGCTATTTCGGACCGGGGCAGTTTATTCCCTGTGATGAGCTGAGCGCCGGCATGGTCGGCTATCTGACGGCCAGCCTGAAAAATGTCCGTGACACACGGGTCGGCGACACGGTGACGGATGCCGGGCATCCCTGTGAGGAACCGCTGCCCGGCTACAAAAAAGTAAATCCGATGGTTTACTGCGGAATGTATCCGGTCGACGGCGCGAAATATCCGGATCTGCGCGACGCGCTGGAAAAGCTGCAGCTGAACGATGCTTCCCTGCAGTTTGAGCCGGAGACTTCGGTGGCGTTGGGATTTGGCTTCCGCTGCGGATTTCTGGGACTGCTGCATCTGGAGATCATACAGGAGAGACTGGAGCGGGAATACAATCTCGACCTGATTACGACAGCGCCAAGCGTTATTTATAAAGTGTACAAGACAGACGGTGAGATGATCGAGCTGACCAACCCGACCAACCTTCCGGACCCGTCTCAGATTGAATATATGGAGGAGCCGGTAGTGGAGGCTGAGATCATGGTCACCACGGAATACCTCGGCGCCATCATGGAGCTCTGCCAGCAGCGCCGCGGCATTTACGAGGGCATGGAATACATGGAGGAGACGCGTGCGCAGCTCAAATACACGCTGCCGTTAAACGAGATTATTTATGATTTCTTCGACGCGCTTAAATCCCGTTCGCGCGGCTACGCTTCCTTTGATTATGAGATGAAAGGCTATATGCGCTCAGAACTGGTGAAGCTTGATATTCTGGTTAATAAAGAAGAAGTCGACGCACTTTCCTTCATCGTGCATGCGGACACTGCCTATGAGCGCGGCCGCAAGATGTGCGAGAAGCTGAAACAGGAGATTCCGCGTCAACTCTTTGAGATTCCGATCCAGGCGGCGATCGGCAGCAAGATCATCGCTCGCGAGACCGTGAAAGCGATGCGCAAGGACGTGCTGGCAAAATGCTACGGCGGCGATATCACCCGAAAGAAAAAGCTGCTGGAAAAGCAGAAGGAAGGCAAGAAGCGCATGCGTCAGTTCGGCAGCGTAGAGATTCCACAGAAAGCGTTTATGAGCGTGCTGAAGCTGGATGACGACTGATCAGACGATCATACGGCAGGCTGAACGGGCCGTCGATGCGGGGTTGATAGCTGTTCAGGACAGTGCTTCGCATTTGCTGCGAAGTACGTATGAAAATGTTTTACAAAAGAAAATGAATCAGGAGGATATGCCATGAAATGCCCATTTTGTAACCAGGACGATACCCGCGTGGTGGATTCGCGGCCCGCGGATGAGGGTACTTCCATCCGCCGGCGCAGAATGTGCGATGCCTGCGGTAAGCGGTTTACGACCTATGAAAAGGTCGAGACCATCCCGCTGATCGTTATTAAAAAGGATCAGAGCCGGGAGCAGTACAGCCGCAGCAAGCTGGAAGCCGGCATTATGCGTGCCTGCTACAAGCGCCCGATTCCGATCCGGGAGATCCGCGAGACAGTCGATGCCATCGAAAAAGAACTCTTCAACATGGAAGAAAAAGAGATCGAGAGCAAAGCCGTCGGCGAGATCGTCATGGAGAAACTGAAAGACCTGGACGGCGTGGCATATGTCCGCTTTGCGTCGGTCTACCGGCAGTTCAAGGATATCAACACATTCATGGATGAGCTGAAGAATTTTCTGGAGTGAGGACTGTTATTTACCTGCACTACCTGCATAACCTCAGACATCCACCGCAGTCACGTTGATTTTTGCAGGTTTAACCACCCTCCGCGATCCGGGTCACGGCGACGTAGATATCCGAGATCCGGTACCAGGTGCGGCTGCCGACGATGCCGTCCTGTGTCAGGCCGAAGACAGACTGGAACACGCGGACGGCGTTCTGCGTCGCCTCACCAAAGATGCCGTCCGGCACCAGCTTTGGAATCAGCGGATAATTGTTGGAGATGGCGTTCAGCTGCTCCTGAATCTTGAGAACATCCGCACCGACGGAGCCGATGGAGAGCGGATAGCCCGGATAAGACGCCGGGATGCCGGTCACAAGCTCCGCAGTGTTGATATACATATCATCACCATAGTAATAATGAATGATTTCTGATGCTGTATACCCCTGCTCGCCGAGCGCGGCGCTGCCCCACTGGGAGAGCCACTGCGGGCAGGTTACGCGCGAACCGTCGCAGTACTGCGTCAGGATCGGCTGTTTGACATTCGGCCGGGAAAGATAATTCTCAAAAAGATCATCTACCACTTCGGAGATACTTTCGAAGATGGTTCTTCCGTATACCCATTTCTGATCATAGGCCGTTGAGGATGTGATCGTAAAAGAATACCCTCTGTTTCTGTAAAATTCTGTATAGACGCGGTTTAGCGTAAAAGACTGGATGGCCAGAATGTTGGCGGCCAGAGTCGCGTAGGGCCAGGTCGAGTAGATTTCGCTGCTGGCGACATTCTTGATGTAGTCCTTATACTGCACATAATAATCGCGCGCCGAGGAATCCCCGGGCGTCCCGTCGTGCACCACGATATATTCCGGCACGACCACCTGATCCAGAACAATTTCACCGCTTGCATTGACCGGCTGCACCTCAGCTTCCGCTATTTTGGGCGGATAGTAGCCGTACAGCGTGTGCTCCGGGATAACGATGGTATCAGGCTGTTCACCCGGCATTTGCGGACGCAGCGTGACATCCTGGAAAGAAAGCTGTCCGCTTAAGACCTCTGCACCGCTGACGGTAAGCGGCTCAAATCCGGGCGCCGTGATCCGCAGCGTATACTCCGCGTAGGGCTGTGCCTCCGACGGCTCCAGAGAATATTCGACCGGCGGCGCTGCCAGCGAGACCGGTTCCGTCTGTCCATTCCCGTCGGTGCGTACCTCCTCCAGCGTTCCGGTTGGATCACCGGTAAAAGAAATCGCTACTTCCGCGCCGGAGATCGGCACATTCTGCTCTGAGAGCGCACGCACCTGCAGTGCGCCTCTGTCCGAAAGATTTGTATTTGCTGTTGGCATTGGTTTCTCCTCTGATCTTGATGATTCGCAACTGGAATTTTGCCGGGCAGTTACGATTCTGCTATAAGATATGCTGAAAAAGGATAATCGGGAACAAAAATATTCTGCAGCCTTTTGCCCGCTGTCGGTATGGCGTGGCGGGAATGTATTTATGTCCAATTTCCTTTCCAAAATGAGTGTCAAGCGTTTTTGAAAATGTCCTGAAAAATTTTTAACATAAGCCCCGGAGAA
>JAJQIL010000123.1 GCA_021199235.1 Lachnospiraceae bacterium
TGGGGTGTCCTTTACAGAAAGCAATGAATGCGATTGGCGGAAGATGGAAAATGTCTATTTTATGTTCCCTGTCGAGTAACGGTGCAACCAGATACAACGATCTCAAACGAAAAATGGGCAGTATCTCTAATACGATGCTTTCCAAGTCGCTAAAAGAGCTGGAGGATGACGGGCTTGTAAAAAGGATGGAATATCTGGAGGTCCCGGTTCGTGTAGAATATGAAATAACGGATTCCGTTCGTTCCCTGATTCCGATTCTGACAGAGTTTGCCGTATGGGGAAGTAAATTAAGAGACAGCAGTGCAATATGAAAGAAGTAAACTGACAGAGCTATTGTAAGAAACACATAGGATCATAGATTGCGGTAACGCCCATTAGAGAGATAAAGCTCTCTGGTGGGCATTTTGTATTTATTCAATAAAAACAGTTGACAAAATGCTGACAGTGATGTAATCTCATATACACCTAGTAAACCTATCAAGAAAGTGGGGAATAGAATATGAGTAAAGTATATGACAGCATTACGGATTTGATTGGAGGAACACCGCTTTTAAAATTAGGACGTTTTGCGCAGAAAAATGGTCTGGAGGCAACACTGCTCGCGAAGCTGGAATATCTCAATCCGGCAGGGAGTGTGAAGGACCGAATTGCAAAGTCTATGATTGAGGATGCGGAAGAAAAAGGACTGCTGCGGGAAGGAAGCACGATTATTGAGCCCACATCCGGCAATACCGGGATTGGACTTGCGGCGATTGCAGCAGCAAAAGGTTATCGGGTGATTCTTACAATGCCGGAGACAATGAGTGTTGAACGCAGAAACATCCTGAAGGCGTATGGAGCAGAGGTCGTTTTGACAGATGGCCTGAAGGGAATGAAGGGGGCAATTGCCATGGCAGAGCAGCTGGCACAGGAAATTGAAGGCAGCTTCATTCCAGGCCAGTTTGAAAATCCGGCGAACCCGGCGGAGCATCGCAGGTCGACAGGACCGGAGATCTGGAAGGATACGGAAGGCCAGGTTGATATCTTTATTGCGGGCGTTGGTACTGGAGGGACGATTACCGGAACGGGTGAATATTTAAAAGCACAGAAATCAGACATACAGCTTATAGCAGTGGAACCGGCATCCTCACCGGTGCTTTCAGAGGGCAGAGCCGGTGCGCATAAAATTCAGGGAATTGGCGCTGGATTTGTGCCGGATACCTTAAACACAAAGATTTATGACGAGGTATTTCCGGTCGAAAATGAGGATGCGTTTGAAGCATCAAAGCTGCTGGGAAAAACGGAGGGCATTCTGACTGGGATTTCTTCCGGTGCTGCATTGCATGCGGCTGTTCAGGTTGCTAAGCGCCCTGAAAATAAGGGAAAGACGATCGTCGTGCTTCTTCCGGACAGCGGTGACCGCTATTATTCGACACCATTATATACAGGAAAGTAGATTTGCGAAGAGCGGCAAAGAAGCAGGAAGGCGGCTGGTATGTGCGAGTTGTTTGGGAGTTGTTCTGACTATCCACTGGAACTGAATGAATATTTAAAAGAGTTTTACAGCCACAGCCCCCAACATCCGAATGGCTGGGGGCTGGCACTTCTGGACGGCAATGAGGCACATATTGAGAAGGAGCCGCTGCAGGCAGACAAAAGCCTCTGCCTTCGGGAACGCCTGTCCGTCCCGGTGCAGGGGCGGATGGTGCTGGCGCATATCCGCTATGCGACGATTGGAAATGTTGAGCATCGTAATTGCCATCCATTCACAGGGAAGGACTGTTCAGGCAGACGCTGGACGCTGATCCACAATGGGACGATTTTTGAGTATGAGCCATTGAATGGAATGGCAGCCAGGCAGCTTGGGGACACAGACAGCGAGTGGATACTTTTGTATTTGCTTGAGCAGATGAACCGGGAGATACGCAGCAAAGGGATACTGAGTGCGGCCAGACGGTTCCAGCTGTTGAACGAAATTATCTGCCAAATGGCTTCCGGTAATAAGCTGAACCTGATCTTTTCTGATGGGGAGTATGAGTATGTTCATACAAATTACGCAAATTCCCTGTATCAGCAGCTCGGAAGGGGGCAGGTTATTTTCTCCACACAGCCGATTGGAGGGAACGGATGGGAACCGGTTCCTATGACAACGCTTCTGGCCTATAAAGATGGTCGTCTTGTTTTCACGGGAACAAACCATGGAGAGATCTACATAGACAGTGAAGAGAATATGAAGTATATTTATCAGATTTTTGCGGAGTTATGACCTGGGATATCCTGGGGGTGAATCTTATATGAAGAGTGTTTTGATTAAAGATACAACGAAGGAAGAAAGGGAGGCAATCATTCTTAAAGATAGCAAAACAGGTGGGAAAATGGCAAGGGTTAAAGCTGTTTTTCCACTTTTTTGTTGCGCATGGCCGCAAATTAGTTATAGGAAAAACCGATAACCAGTTATCGGAATCCTGAATTTGACGAAAACCGAATCCGGCTGTATGATAATTGACATAAACATACATTACCTATTAAATAAACAGGTAATACAAGGAGTAAACAATAAGAACGCAAAGTTAAACAGTAAAGGTGCAGACACATCAGAAAAGGAGATTGCCATGAGTGAATACAAATTTGAGACTTTACAGCTTCACGTTGGACAGGAAGAGGCCGATCCGGCTACCGATTCGAGAGCGGTTCCGATTTATCAGACAACTTCCTATGTGTTCCACAATTCCGAACACGCTGCAGCCCGATTTGGTCTGACGGATGCCGGCAACATCTACGGCAGGCTGACCAATTCCACGCAGGATGTACTGGAAAAGCGGCTGGCGGCTTTGGAGGGAGGCGTCGCGGCTCTGGCACTGGCAAGCGGCGCTGCTGCGGTTACTTACACCATTCAGGCTCTGGCGCAGGCAGGGGAGCACATTGTGGCGCAGAAAACCATCTATGGCGGCAGCTATAACCTGCTGGAGCATACACTTCCGCAGTACGGAATATCTACTACATTCGTTGATGCGCATAATCTGGATGAGCTGGAAGCTGCGATTCAGGAGAACACGAAAGCGGTCTATCTGGAAACACTGGGGAACCCGAACAGCGATATCCCGGATATTGACGCGATTGCCGCAATCGCCCATAAGCATGGCCTGCCGCTTGTCATTGACAATACCTTCGGCACCCCGTATCTCATTCGCCCAATCGAGCACGGCGCGGACATTGTGGTTCATTCCGCGACCAAGTTTATTGGCGGTCATGGAACGACGCTCGGCGGAATCATCGTAGATTCCGGAAAATTTGACTGGAAAGCAAGCGGGAAGTATGCTCCGATCGCGGAGGCAAATCCCAGTTATCACGGAGTATCCTTCGTAGAAGCAGCCGGACCGGCGGCGTTCGTCACCTACATCCGTGCAATTCTCCTGCGGGATACCGGCGCAACGATCTCTCCATTTAACGCGTTCCTGCTTCTTCAGGGCGTGGAGACACTGTCCCTGCGGCTGGAGCGGCACGCGGAGAATACGAAAAAGGTCGTGGAATATCTGGCAGCACATCCGCAGGTCGAAAAGGTCAACCATCCTTCCCTGCCGGATCACCCGGACCATGAGCTGTATCAGAAATACTTCCCAAATGGCGGAGCGAGCATTTTCACCTTCGAGATCAAAGGCGGACAGAAAGAGGCGTGGAAGTTTATCGACAGCCTGAAGATCTTCTCCCTGCTGGCAAATGTGGCGGACGTGAAGAGCCTGGTGATCCACCCGGCGACGACGACGCATTCCCAGCTCTCCGAGTCGGAGCTGTTGGATCAGGGAATAAAACCGAACACAATCCGGCTTTCCATCGGAACAGAGCATATTGATGATATTATCGCTGATCTGGAAAACGGATTTGCTGCGGTGAAATAAGGGAAAAAGTTCATCGGGGACAACTTTAAAAATATCTGAAAAGGGCTCTCAAAATTCCGTGTTTGAGAGCCCTTTTCGAAATCGGAGAGCCGTGGCAAGCAGAATCGCCCTGTATGGCGTAAAAATGGCGTAAAACCCGGAAAATCACTATTTATGAAGGACGAAAAAGAGATGTCCGGATGCCCGAAAAACCGCATAGAATCAATGCTTCCGGGAAGCGAACAAAAAAAGGAAGAAAAATTAGCACTCACTTCTTGAATTCAACAGAGCAGTCCTGCTCATGTGGCCAAAATCTAAAATTAGTATAAATTATTAGCAATCACTATTGACGAGTGCTAATAAGTGTGCTATATTCCGTATAACAAACGAACGACACCTGAGAATAGTTACAAATGCAAAACAAGATTGAAGGAGGATTAGCACTTATGAAGTTAGCACCATTAGCAGACAGAGTCGTGCTGAAGCAACGCGAGGCAGAAGAAACTACAAAGTCGGGTATCATCCTGATGTCCGGATCACAGGAAAAACCGCAGGAAGCGGAGGTCATCGCAGTCGGGCCGGGCGGCCTTGTAGATGGCAGGGAAGTAAAGATGACGGTAAAGCCGGGAGACACGGTTATTTATTCCAAATATTCCGGCACGGAAGTAAAGCTTGGAGAGGACGAATACATCATTGTAAAGCAGAGCGATATTCTTGCTCTGGTGGAAGCATGATCAGATAAATATGGAAGCAGTTGCTAAGGAGGCAGTTGAATTATGGCAAAGGAATTAAAATATAGTGTTGATGCAAGGACGGCTCTGGAAGCCGGAGTAAATAAGCTGGCGGATACGGTTCGCGTAACGCTCGGACCGAAGGGAAGAAATGTAGTGCTTGATAAATCTTATGGTTCTCCGCTGATCACGAATGACGGTGTGACGATCGCGAAGGAGATCGAGCTGGAAGACCCGTTTGAAAATATGGGCGCACAGCTGATCAAGGAAGTCGCTTCGAAGACGAACGATGTGGCAGGAGACGGCACCACGACCGCTACTGTTCTCGCACAGGCGATGGTGCAGGAAGGCCTGAAGAATATCGCGGCCGGCGCGAATCCGATTGAGCTGCGCAAGGGCATGAAGAAAGCTACCGATGCTGCGGTGGAGTCCATCAAGGGCATGAGTAAAAAGGTGAGCGGCAAGGAGCAGATCACCAGAGTTGCTGCGGTATCTTCCGGGGATGACACCGTTGGAGAGATGGTTGCGGATGCGATTGAGAAGGTTTCCGAGGACGGCGTGATCACGATTGAAGAATCAAAGACCATGAAGACAGAGATCGAGCTGGTAGAAGGCATGCAGTTCGATAAAGGCTATGTTTCTTCCTATATGGTAACAGACAATCAGAAGATGGAAGCTGTGCTGGAAGAGCCGCTGATTCTGATTACAGATAAGAAGATCAGCACCATTCAGGATATTCTTCCGCTTCTGGAGCAGATAGTACAGTCTGGGAAACAGCTGCTGATCATCGCTGAGGATATTGAAGGGGAAGCATTGTCAACCCTGATTGTTAATAAGCTTCGCGGAACCTTCCATGTGGTTGGTGTAAAAGCACCGGGTTATGGCGATAACCGCAAGGAAATGCTGCAGGATATCGCTATCCTGACGGGCGGCCAGGTGATTTCTGAGGAGCTCGGCCTGGAATTAAAAGATGCGACGATGGATATGCTCGGCAGAGCAAAATCTGTAAAGGTTCAGAAAGAGAACACCGTGATTGTGGACGGACTCGGCGACAAAGACGCGATTGCGGCGAGAGTTTCCCATATCCGCTCTCAGATTGAAGAAACTACATCAGATTATGACAAAGAGAAACTTCAGGAGCGTCTGGCGAAGCTGGCAGGCGGTGTAGCGGTGATCCGTGTCGGGGCCGCGACCGAGACTGAGATGAAAGAGGCAAAGCTTCGCATGGAGGATGCCCTCGCAGCGACCAGAGCAGCCGTGGAAGAAGGCATTATCGCCGGCGGCGGTTCTGCGTACATCCATGCGTCTAAGGATGTAGAGAAGGTCGAGGAGTCGCTTGAAGGGGATGAAAAAACCGGCGCAAAGATTATTCTGAAAGCACTGGAAGCCCCGCTTTACTACATCGCAGAAAATGCAGGACTGGAAGGAGCAGTGATCGTGAACAGGGTTCATGAATCCGAGCCGGGGATTGGATTTGATGCCTACAAAGAAGAATACGTGGATATGGTACAGGCAGGTATCCTTGATCCGGTGAAGGTGACAAGAAGCGCCCTGCAGAACGCAACCAGTGTTGCTTCCACTCTGCTGACCACGGAAGCCGCAGCTGGCGACATCAAAGAACCGGCACCTGCAGCACCGGCAGGTGCGGGCGAAATGGATTATTAAATTGTACGACCGCAGGAAAATATAGTCTCAGACAAAATTGAAACTCCCCGGCGAGGGCATAACCCGGAGAGTGAGGGAGCAGGATGCACTGTCTATTTCCCAAATGCTTCGCATTGGGGCGGTGCTAAGTAGAACCGCAGGATAGATGATGTTCTGCGGTTTTCTATTTATAACCAATTCCGGTGAGAGTGCAGATGATATCAATATTGAAATCGCGTACAGTGGTATCTATTCAGAAGATATGGCTGCGGCATCTTCACTACCGTTCCGGTCGGTGAATATCCCCATGACGAGCAGGAAGAAAATCTCCCTACTCGATTGGCTGAACTGGGGGCTCATTTTTCTGTATATCAGGCAGCAGGTTTTTCAACTCATTCAGAAGCGTTTGCAATGTGACCTGTTCCAGGCTTTCCTTCATTGCGTCTACGGCGGAAAGCATGTGAGGGTACAGGAGCTGATAGATATTTTTGCCGACAGGACAGTCACTGTCTGTCTCGTGAATTTTGAAAATTTCTTCGACATCATTGGTTTCCACTGATTGATAGATGTCCCATAAGGAGATGTCTTTTGGCTCTCTGGCGAGCTGCACGCCGCCGTTTTTTCCGGCAGATGCAGTAAGCAGGCCGCTCTTTGACAGATTTTGAAAAAGGTTTCGGATGATGACAGCGTTAGACCCGGTGCTTTCTGCGATAAGGGTACTGGTGACGCGGCGTTTTGGAGACAGTACCGCAACATAAAGCAGCGAGTGGACTGCCGTTGGAAATCGTTTACTGACACGCATGGGATTACCTTCTTCCTCAAACATTAATGCAGAAAGCAGTATAGCAGATTTTTTCTGAAAAATCAATTGTAAGTATTGACATTACTTTAATATGGCTTTATAATGTAAAAATAATAATTACATTAAATTGGATGGGAGAATTAAGGAGGTATCTATTATGCAAACATTAGAAGCAATTGCAAAAAGAAAATCAACGAGAGATTTTGACCCGAATAAGGCAGTATCGGACGAACTGATTGAGACGGTGGTAAAGGCAGGCTGCCAGGCTCCGGTTGGCGGGAATGACCGGAAGTCGCTGCATCTTACCGTATGCCGCAACAAAGAAATCCTTGACGAGATCAATCAGTCCACTGCAGCAGCCATGAAAATGGAGCCCCGGGATTTCTTTTATGGAGCGCCTGTCGTAATCATTGTTTCTGCTTCGGAGAAGCAGATGGCTCCGGGTATTGAATGCGCGAACGCCGCCTGCGTGATCGAAAATATGCTGCTCGCGGCGACGGATGCCGGTCTGGATAATATTTATCTCTGGGGCGGCGTGCAGGCTCTTGGTAAGAATGCAGATATGTGCGCTAAAATGGGAATACCGGAAGGCTTTAAGCCTGTCTCAGCCGCGGCAATCGGCTACAGTAAGAGCGGCAGTGCGCAGCCGAGGGAGCTGTCCGTTTCACTTGAGACGAATTATATTTGAAAATAGTTTATCGGAAACGTCATAAGCCGTTTTCCTCTTACCACCCATCAAAGATAAACTTTTGCCTTTGATGGGTGGTTCCTGTTTTTTCTGCTTTATTCACACGAACGCGTCCAGCGTGGTGGACAGAGTGAGGAAATTCCTCTGCCCGATTTGATGATGATGGAGGTAAAAAATGAAGAACGAATACAGTCAGTTAAAGGAATACATGGATCAGAGCAGCAAAACCGTTGCGGTCACCGGTGCGGGGATTTCTTATCTTTATGGTGTGAGCAGACTGAAGCAGAGCGTGGGCCGGATGAACGCCGGAAGGATTTTTTCTGCTTCCTATGTCCGCAAAAATCCGGAGGAATTTTATAAAGTCATGAAGAATGCCTTCCTGGATGCTACTTTCGTGAAAGGGCCGAGTATGGTCCATAAGCAGCTCGCGGAGTTAGAAAAACAGGGCAGGCTCTACGGCATTGTCACGCAGAATCTGGATTGCCTGCATACCATTGCAGGCTCGCAGAATGTAGTGGAATTTCAGGGCAGCTTTCGCGACAACATTTGTACAGAGTGCGGGACCCGTTCGTTTGATTATCAGGTATGGAATCAGGGTCAGATGCCCTGCTGTGAAAAATGCGGCGCACCGCTGATGCCTACAGGCTTCTGCAGAGAATTCAAAGTAAGCGAAGAGGTTTCGCGTGACAGTATGAAGAAGGCGGTCAATATGATTGCGGAAGCAGATCTTGTGATTGTCATTGGGACTACCGGATTTCGCAGCAATGAATATCTAAGCCGTATGAAGACCGGGACGAAACTGGTACAGATCAACCCCTCCGAGACACAGTTTGACCGGATTGCCGATCTGAACATCCGGGCGGATGCCGCGGAAGCTCTTAGTGCGGTGTTATGATTTGCGAAAGTATCGCGCGCTCACTTTCGGTGGGATACGTATGCATATACAATGAGGGCCGCGCAATTAAAAATCGTTTTGCGAATATGGATATGAAAATGCAATTATGGGTTAAGATACCGGACAGGGCAATCAGCCGGTTGGGGGTGTGACTATGGGACTTTTCAGAGAAAACAAAAATATGGACGATATAAAGCGGCTGGCAGATTATATTGATCAGAGCAGCAGTATTGTCGCGACGACAGGAGCAGGTATTTCGGTCGCCGGCGGCGGAGTGACATACGGACAGATGCGTTTTGCCAACCGGGGCAGCGCCAGAAGGCGCAGCACCCAGGATGGACACAATTCTTTTCTGCCCTCCTATCTGGAGACGATGTTTTCCTATCAGCCAAGCTATGCGCACTATGCCCTGGCAGAGCTGGAAGCGGAAGGGAAAATGACCGGGATCATCACAACAAATGTGGACTGTATGCACACGATTGCCGGGTCAAAGAATGTCGCTGAGATTCAGGGAAGCCTGCAGGTCAACTGCTGTTCCAACTGCGGCCGTCATTATGATGGTTATGAGATCTGGAAACACGATAATCTGCCAATGTGCGAATCCTGCGGCGGAGAGATTCTCCCCTGGCCTCTTTACAGCCATATCAGCGTGTGGAATCCGGATGTCAGAAAAGCAAAAGAATGGATTGCAAAAGCAGATCTGATCCTTGTCATCGGGACCCATGGAAACTATGGGGATGTTTACTGGGATT
>JAJQIL010000024.1 GCA_021199235.1 Lachnospiraceae bacterium
GGGCTTATGTTAAAAATTTTTCAGGACATTTTCAAAAACGCTTGACAGCACTTTTTTTAGAAACAGAGAAACGTATTCTGGCGCAGCCTGACAACAAGTGTCAGGCCCGCCGTGAATAGTAACCACGTTCTTTTTCTTTCTTGCGGGACAGTTCCGTTTTCCACTCCACCTTATATACCAGGCCATGGATGACGAAACTCATCATCGCGCCGCACGCCACGTCAATGACAGAATGCTGATCCAGCAGAACTGTGGACGCGCAGATCAGGATCATGATGATAAAATGCGCCGCGATCGTGAGCCGTCTGTGTTTGAGATTGTCAAGGCTGCAGACTGCCTGAAAGACCATCACGGTATTCATCACATGGACGGACGGACAGACGTTGGTCGGCGTATCTATCGCGCGCAGCATTACCACAAGGTTGTACAGTGCGCCGGTCTCATGCGGCTGCGAAGCCAGGCGAAGGTTCAGCCCCGTCGGGAACACATAATAGATGACCAGGCAGATCGTCAGGCCGGAAAAGATCGTCTGGCAAAGCTTTTTGTAATCCTCCCAGCCCCGATGGTTGAACCAGAGAAAGCTCCCGATAATATAGGGGAACCAGAATATGTAAGGGATGATAAAGACCTCGCAAAACGGGATCAGATCGTCCAGCCAGCATTGAATAATATACTTCGGTACGATGTTCTCCTCCAGCCAGTGAAACACCGCCAGATAAAAAATCATATAGCATACAGAAATCATCAGCGGATATTTGCGGAACCACGCTTTGATTTTATGCGCAGATTTTTGCATATTCATATCCCATCTCCATAAACCGGCTGCATTATGCAGCTGTTTTCTTTGCAATGCTCTTCCTTCCCTGCAATGCACCCTATCATATCATCTTTTTCCCCGTTTGTCAGCGCCTTTCGATTTTCTTAAGAAAATTTAGATTTTTATTTGAAAAAAGCGTCACATTTTCGGAATCGATTCGTTTTTATTATTACAGGCGTAATTATTCAGAACAGTACCGGCAGGAAACAGCCAATTGGAATCGAGGGAATCCCATTCATACAGACCCGCAAAGGACGGATAACTGCTCCACCAGTAGTCCTCCAGGCGGCTCACATAGCCCAGCTCCAGAGGAATCCTGTGGATTTTGCGGCAGCAGTCCGCAATCTGCAGCAGCGTCCCAAGCTTCCTGATGTGGCAGGATAACTCTATGCGGGTGTTCCGCCGAAGTCTTCCTTCGTCAGCACCGTCGTTTTCTCCCAGCTGTTTCTGAACAGCAGCCTGAAGCTCCCGGACAACCTGCGTGATCTGGTTTGCCCCGATTACAAAATATGCGGCATCGTCCATAATGCAGAACGCATAAAGAAACCAGCCGTCTCTCAGCCGGATTTCCCCGACGCGGTCGATCAGATGTTTTTTTACGATCTCATCCGCAAAAAGGCAGTGGTTTCCTTTCATCGTGTAACAGTAGACCTGTCTCTCTTTTGATATTTGCTTCATACCTTTCCTCCTTCCGGGAAGTCCGTTTGTATCTTCCCATATGTGGAATGGTATCATGCTTATATATTTTTTTCAACATCAAATAGTATTATGCGACAAATCGTGTCATTTTCGATACGGTCTGATAAAGTACGGCCTCGTCAGGCAAAAAACTCCTGGAGAGGCCGTAGATACGCAGAAACCGACAAGCGGTTTCCTGTCTGATAAAGATAACAGCTGCTGTGAAAATACTGAACAAATACAGATAATGATACTACAGACCGCCGGATGCGGTATAGGTGATATCTCCGAAGTCCGCACTGTATTCGTTGATCCGCTCCATGATTTCATCCGCCGCCGTGCCGGAAGCCGGTGTCGGCCGATAATCGTTGTAATCGGATGCTGAGGACAGCGTGCAGGGGACGATCTCAATATCATCATCCAGAGTCACACCGTCCGCAGTGATCGTAAAGGTCTGCCGGAAGATCATCGTGTCTTTGTCGGAAGGGTTGGAATTGCCGCCGAAACAGAAATTGCCGAGGCTGTATACGATGTATTTGCCGTTGTATTTTTCGATTCCCTGCAGGACATGCGGATGATGGCCGACTACCAGATCCGCGCCGCAGTCGATCGCCGTATGTGCCAGCGACTGCTGGGTCTCATCCGGATAATTTTCCTTTTCCGAGCCCCAGTGAAAGGCGACGATGATCAGCTGCGCGCCTTCGGACTACGCCTCGGCGATCGTCTCCCGCACCTGTGCCTCGCAATCCAGACCCGCTGCCAGCTCATAGATGCCGATGCACGCAACCTTCACTCCGGACACTTCCTGGTATGCAATGGTATCGCCCGTGCAATATTCAATTCCGGCCGCGGTCAGGTTTTCTTTGGTATCGGAAAACCCCTGCGAACCGTAATCACTGCTGTGATTGTTTGCGAGCGTAACCACCTCAACAGAACCGTCCTGCAGGATCTCCGTATACGAGGGATCTCCTTTGAATGCGTAGGTTTTTTCTACGGCATCGGTCGAATCCGTCAGCGGACCTTCCAGATTCGCGAAGGTGATATCATCGTTCGCGAGGATATCCCTGACGTTCTGGAAAAACCAGTCGGCGCCATACATGGAATAATACGTGTCAAAACTGGTCGATGTAACCGAGCCCTTATATGTACCGAGTGTGCAGTCTCCGATGGCGCTGATGGTCACGGTTGCTTCGGTCGCCACAGTGACGGAACATGTCGCCATGTCTACTCCGTCCGCGGTGACTTTTATGAGGGCGCTTCCTTCCGCCACAGCAGTGACCGCTCCTGCGCTGCTCACGGTGACGACATCGGTATTGGAGCTTTCATAATGAAGATCTGTCAAAAGCGCACCCGAGGGGTTCACTTCCGCGTCAATCTGAGCAGTTCCCCCCGGATACAGCGTCAGTTCGCTTTCGCTTAAGGTGATGGATTCGGCGGTCACCATATTGGAAACGACCGGTACACTGCAGTTCCCGGCCTGGTCGACCGCGTAAAAATAATATATACAGTCTTCTTCGTAGGGGATGGCTTCCGTATAGTCCTGATACTGCGGAAGCTGCAGCCAGTCGTCATCCTCGACCACCGCGTAACGGATCTGCTCCACACCGGAACGGCTGTCAGCCGCCGTCAGAATGATCTGCCCGCCGTAGAGATCCGCCGTGACCACAGGAGCGTCCGTATCCAGCATCGGAATCTCCACGCTTGCGGTCAGTGTCCCGTCCTCCGTCGTTACCGTCATTTCAAGCGGTGTGCTCTGCGCACTCACCGTCACATAGCCATTATCGTCCGCTTCCACCGCTGTGCCGTCAGCTTCAATGGAAGAAATTGTGCCGCCCTTTACGGAAATCTTCATTTTCAGTTCGCATGTGCTGCACCATTCGTCCGGCTGATTCTCTACCGTGATCGTCAGTCCCTCATCCGCGGTGACATACTTCTGTTTTTCCTGCAGCTGTGAGGAACGGTGCAGCATTGTTCCGGCCGCAACGATGATCAGGAACACCGCGGCCACGGCCGTGATGATCCCCGCTGTCCGCATTTTCGAACCGCGAAGCGTATGAAGTGTCTCTTTTACCGACTGCTGTATTGACTGCAGTGTTGTCTGCTCTGGTGAAGAAGACTCTCCCTGAGCAGTATCGCCTTCCGCACTGCCATTCGTGTCGCTTTCCGTATCGTTTTTCGTGTCGCCTTCCGTTTCGTTTTTTGCCGATGAATTTACTTCCGGAGCGGCTTCCCGGTCTGCAGAAGCGCCAGACTGAGCCGCCGGGCTTTCTGCGAAAGCGCTTGCCTGACCCGCCGCGTCTTCTGCGAAAGCGCTTGCCTGACTCGCCGCATCTTCTGCGAAGGCGCCGGACCGGGCCGCTTTGCCTGACGTGTTCTCCGCCGCAGCAGCCGTTTGATTCGCTGTGCCCTCTCCCGGAGCGGCCGTTGGATTCGCTGTGCCCTCTCCCGGAACAGCTGCTTCATTCGCTGAATTATGCACACTCTCCTTCGGCTTCACCGTGCTTTGCGTTGGTACAGCCAGCAGCCGGTCCAGAATCTGAACCGTATCCAGATCAATGGAGTCCGCGTTGATTTCATCCGAAGCCGGTGCCGGTTTTTCTTCTTCCGTCGGTTTCTGATCTGAATTGCCCGGTTCCATATGAAGACTGTGAAGAATTCGCTGCCCGATCGTCTCGGATTCTTCCGAAATGGATTTTGCTCCATAGCGCCTTTTCGTTTTTCCGACGGGTTCTTTTCCAATATCTGCAAGACGGACACGGCCAAGCTCATGTGTGCGGTCCAAGTCCGCCTCTATCCCCGCTGCTCTCGTTTCCGACACAGAATTCCCGGCCGTCTGAGTTCTCTTCCCAGCTGCTGATGGCTTTGGCTCCGTCATTGACGGCTTTGGTTCCGTCACCGGCGGCTTTACTTCAGTTTCAGGCTCCCCGGCTTCCGGCGGCTCTGCTTTCGCTGCCCGTTCCCTGCGTTCCTGATTTTGCATTTTGCGCTGTTCCTGCACCTGAGACAGCTTCTGCGAAGCGTTCTCTTTCCATCCTGCCAGCACTTCCTTCGCTGCCCGGCCTTTTTCCAGAATCGCCCCACCGCGCAGCGGTTTCTTCATGGGCGATTCGTCTTGCCGCCGAGTCCCGGCGAGGGGGCGCTTCCATCCCAGAAAGCTTCCCGCCGCGTTCAGATATTCATTCAACCTAAGCAGTGCTTCTCTCAGGCCGACAAATTCTTCCTCCGAATCGTCCTCCAGCAGCTGCTCAAAATCCTCTTCAGGATCAGTTTCCTCATAAGCGGCTTTTTCCTCATCTGCACGCGCTTCCAAACGTTCCCGTTTTGCCGTTTCTCTGGCTGCCCGTTCGGCCGCACGCGCCTCTTCCCGCTTCCGCTTCGCAGCTTCTTCGGCCGCCCGTTCGGCCGCACGTGCTTCTTCCCGCTTCTGCTTTGCAGCTTCTTCGGCTGCCTGTTCGGCCGTGCGCGCCTCTTCCCGCTTCCGCTTCGCGTACTCTTCCGGATCTTCCCCGTTCTGCACAGCTTTTACGATTTCAAATAATTCATCTACGCTGTCTGCTTTTATCCTTTTTCTCATTTGTTTTTTCCACCGTCAGAGTCGTCCAAACGCGAAGCGTTTCTTTCATGGACGACTCGTTCTGCCGCTGAGCTTTGCGAAGGGGCGCTTCCATAGAGTCGTCCAAACGCGAAGCGTTTTTCAGGCAAAGTATTTTACGCCCGACTCAAAGATCTTCAGGTCCTGTTCTCCGTAAATGTTGACTGCCACAGATTCTCCGCGGCGTTCCGCGTGCGCCATCTTGCCAAACACGCGGCCGTCCGGGCTGGTGATACCCTCGATCGCGAAATAAGAACCATTGACGTTCCACATCTCATCGCTTACATCTACGTTGCCATTCACGTCGCAGTACTGCGTCGCCACCTGTCCGTTGCCAAACAGACGCAGCAGCCATTCTTTACCTGCAACGAAGCGCCCTTCGCCGTGGGAGGCAGGATTCGTGTAAACGCCGCCCAGTTCGGCGCCGGCCAGCCACGGGGACTTGTTGCTGACTACCTTTGTATAGACCATCTTCGAAATATGGCGGCCAATCGTATTGAACGTCAGTGTCGGAGAATTCTCCGTCTGCCCGGTGATCTCGCCGTTCGGCACAAGGCCGAGCTTGATCAGCGCCTGGAAGCCGTTGCAGATACCGAGTGCCAGACCATCGCGCTCATTCAAAAGCTTCATCACTGCTTCTTTGATTTTCGCGTTCTGGAACGCGGTCGCGAAAAACTTCGCGGAGCCGTCCGGCTCATCGCCCGCCGAGAACCCACCCGGGAACATGATGATCTGCGCCTGGCTGATGGCCTTTTCAAACGCATCCACGGATTCGCGGATGTCCTGCGCGGAAAGGTTGCGGAACACCTGCACGTCCACCTCGGCTCCCGCGCGCTCAAACGCCTTTTTGCTGTCATATTCGCAGTTTGTACCGGCAAAAACCGGGATAAACACGCGCGGCTTCGCCACCTTATGTTTGCAGACGTACAGATTGCCCTCACCGAGCTGCCATACGCCTTTTTCCGTCATTCTTCCGCCGGAATCTTTTCTTCCCGCAAAGAAATAGCTTCTCGGGCCGTTCACCGGATTGCCGTCGATATCCAGGCCGCCGCCGACAGTCGGAATACCGGAATCCGTCTTAAACACCTTCTCCAGCGTACCCGTCCATGCCTTGTAAGCCTCATCCATCGGAATCTTCACATCGCGGTATTCCAGAACGCCGGTGTCCGTCACTTCGCCGATCACGGTGTAGGTAATCGCCAGTTTTCCTACCGCACCGTCCGGAACCTCCGCGACGATATCACCGAATCCTGCCGTAAACAGGTCTCTCTCATCCACGCTGTGCTCAATCTTAAATCCGAGACCGTTGCCGAAGGCCATCTTTGTGAGCGCTGCCGCAAGGCCGTTGCCATCCAGCGCATAAGCGGAAATAATGTTGCCCGCCTCGATATCCTGATGGAATTTCCGGTACTGGTCAAGCACCTGCTGATACTCCGGCAGGTCGTATTCATTCTTTGCGATCTGAAGCAGCACCAGCTTGCTTCCCGCTTTTTTCAGCTCCGGCGTGATCACGGTGCGGTCATCCGCCACGTCTATCGCAAACGAGACGAGTGTCGGCGGAACGTCGATCTCACGCATCTGTGCACCGTCCTGAGCAGCGTCATCCGCAAGCGTAAAGGAACCGGACATGCTGTCCTTGCCGCCGATCGCCGGAAGTCCGTAGCCGATCTGTGCGTCATACGCGCCGAGCAGCGCCGCGAACGGCTGGCTCCAGCGCTTCGGATCTTCGGTCATGCGGCGGAAATATTCCTGGAATGTAAAGCGAATCTTGTCCGCCTCGCCGCCGTTTGCCACGATACGTGCGATGGACTCCGTCACCGCATAAATTGCCCCGTGATACGGGCTCCAGCTTGAAAGCTGCGGATCGAAGCCATAGCTCATCATCGTCACTGCATGCGTTTTTCCATCCATCACCGGAAGCTTCGCCACCATCGCCTGTGTCTCAGTCAGCTGATATTTTCCGCCGTACGGCATCAGCACCGAGCCCGCGCCGATGGAGCTGTCGAACATCTCCACCAGCCCTTTCTGGGAGCAGCAATTCAGATCCGCAAGGGTGGAGAGCCATTTTTCACGGACATCACCCACTTCCTCCCGGACAAAATATTTCTCATTCTCTGACGGCATCTCTACGGCCACATCTGTCTCCTGATGCGCGCCGTTCGTATCGAGAAATGCCCTCGAAATATTGACGATCTCTTTTCCTCTCCAGAACAGCCGCAGCCTCGGCTCCTCCGTCACGACCGCCACCTTTGTCGCCTCGAGATTTTCCTCGGCGGCATATTTCATAAATTCATCCGCATCCTTCGGATCCACGACCACTGCCATGCGCTCCTGCGACTCGGAAATCGCGATCTCCGTGCCGTCCAGGCCCGCGTACTTCTTCGGTACCTTGTCCAGATCAATGCGAAGGCCGTCTGCCAGCTCGCCGATGGCTACTGACACGCCGCCTGCGCCGAAGTCGTTGCATTTCTTGATCAGATGGCTTGCCTCCGGTCGGCGGAACAGTCTCTGCAGCTTGCGCTCTGTCGGCGCGTTTCCTTTCTGTACCTCCGCGCCGCACACCTCGATCGAAGCCTGCGTGTGTACCTTGGAGGAGCCCGTCGCACCGCCGATGCCGTCGCGCCCGGTACGCCCGCCGAGCAGGATGATAATATCGCCCGGATCAGAATTCTCACGGATGACCGCGCTTCTCGGAGCGGCCGCCATCACCGCGCCGATCTCCATGCGCTTCGCCACATAGTTCGGATGATAAACTTCTTTTACATAACCGGTCGCCAGACCAATCTGGTTGCCGTAAGAGCTGTAGCCGTGCGCCGCTTCGCGCACCAGCTTCTTTTGCGGCAGCTTGCCCTTTAAGGTCTCCGAAGCCGGAGCCGTCGGATCCGCCGCACCGGTCACGCGCATTGCCTGATAGACATAGGTACGCCCGGAAAGCGGGTCGCGGATAGCGCCGCCAAGGCAGGTCGCCGCGCCGCCGAACGGCTCGATCTCTGTCGGATGGTTGTGTGTCTCATTTTTAAAATTCACCAGCCACTCTTCTGTGGTGATCTCTGCCGTTCCTTCCGCTGATGCACCTGCTCCATTCACCGGGGCATCGCCACCGCAGGCATTTCGCTCGATCTCCACCGGCACCACAATGCTGCAGGCGTTGATCTCATCCGATTCCTCCTGGTCGTCCAGCTTACCCTCTTTTTTCAGCTTGCGCGCAGCCAGCGTCGCCAGCTCCATCAGGCAGGGGAACTTATCTTCTCTGTCTTTAAAAATCTCTTTGCGGTCCGCCAGATACTGTTCATAGGTCTTTTCAATCGGTGCACGGTAAAAGCCTTCGTCAAACGCCACATCCTGAATCTCGGTGGAAAACGTCGTGTGGCGGCAGTGATCCGACCAGTAGGTATCCAGCACACGGATCTCCGTCACGGTCGGGTCGCGGTGCTCCTCAGAGTCGCCCAAACGCGAAGCGTTTTCTTCATGGGCGACTCGATCTGCCGCCGAAGCGCAGCGAGGGGGCGTTTCTTCCCCTGCAAAATACTTCTGAATATGCAGGAAATCGCGGAACGTCATCGCCAGATTCAGCGAATCATACAGTTCCTTCAGCGCGCACTCTTCCATCGAGGTAAAACCGTCAAACACCGCAATATCCGCCGGCTCGTCAAACTGCGCTACCAGCGTCTCCGGCTTCTCAAATCCGGTCTCACGGGAATCCACCGGGTTGATGCAGTGATGTTTGATCGCCTCGAATTCCGCATCGGAAAGCTCTCCGGACACCACATACACCGTGGCGGAGCGGATGACCGGCTCTTCTTCCTCATTTAAAAACTTCACACACTGCTCCGCGGAATCTGCCCGCTGATCAAACTGCCCCGGCAGGTATTCCACCGCAAACGCCCGCTCTTCCTCGGACAGCGGAAATTCTTCCTTATATAAATCATCGACCGGCGGCTCGGAAAATACTGTCCGGCATGCTTCCTCAAACACAGCGTCGGAACAGTTCTCCACATCATAGCGAATCAGCTCCCGGACCTTTTTCAGGCCCTGCACACCCAGATAACTTTTGATCTCGTGCTCCAGTCCCTTAGCCGCAACCGCAAAACTGTCCTTTTTCTCCACGTACACTCTTCTTACTTTGCTCATTTCAGGCCCTCCTGTGAGTCTTTTCTCTCTTTGCGAATTCTAACATACTTACTGGAATCTGACAAGAGAGTCGCTCCAAACGCGCAGCGTTTTTATGGGCCATTTATGATAATGTCCTTATATACCACAAGAGAAAATGTCCCA
>JAJQIL010000126.1 GCA_021199235.1 Lachnospiraceae bacterium
TTGAAGCTTTCTATATCGATTAGGTTATATTTTTATTTTACCGTGAATAGTAACGTCATGATTTCTCAGAAGCGGCTTTCCTTTTTCGTGCATCCTTTCGAATTGATTCCAGGCATGCTTCCGGAACAGCACCGCTAACACGATAGTCTGCGACCGTTTCACTCATCATGCGAAAATTAAGCTCCGTTCCTTCGCTATCCGCTACATAATCGGCCGCCCGGTTCTCGCTGATTCCAAAACTCCTGGCTGTCGTAACAGCGTCCATGTTGGCTCCGAGAAAGATTGCCCCACATACACCGCCACCCATCCGAAGGTCTGTGTTTGCGGCGTTGACAACTGCGTCAACATTCATTTTTGTAATGTCCTGCCGGACGATTGTAAAAGGCATTAAGTACTCACCTCTCTCTGCTGTTAAGATACTCATTGTAAACTGCGTTGCTGTGTTCCAGCTGTTTCTTCTGCATGATCCGTTCCCGGTCACTTAAAATCGCCAGCATCTCATCCACAACTTCCCCTTCCGGAAGCTCACTGTAATGGGACAGATAACCGATCATCCTCCGCGCTGTAAAATCCGTATTCAGGCTCTGTGTGATCAGGTCACAGAACCGCTCTGAATATCCTTTATCCAGCATGATCTGATATAACTCCTCGCTTACTGCCGACTTTTGTTTCATATAAAGTCCACTCCTTACTGCCAGTTATTTTGCCCAGGATTTTATCTCATCGTCACTTTGATTGCTTATACGGATTGCCGGATGAACATTTGCGCCCTTGCATAACTCAGCTATCGTCTTCCCGGATTTTTCCGGACCGGATGAGCCACTGGTGCAGAAAACATATACGTCCTTACCAGAAAAGTCATATTCTTCCGCAAAAGTCCTGAGCAGCCGCGGACAGTTACCATACCAGACCGGAAAACCAATGTAAATACGGTCATATGAACCAAAATTTTTTACATGAGTCGTTACTACAGGTTTTTCCTTAGTTGCAATCTCCTTGCCGCCAATAGCAATCGCTTTCATGTAACTGCCATAATCTTTTTCCCCTTTGATCTCAAACAGATCTCCGCCGGTCAGTGTCTGAATTCTTTCAGCAGCCTTTTTAGTAACACCTGAAAGGGAAAAATACGTGATTAATGTTTTCATATGCTACCTCCTTACCTTTTGGCCATGCCCAAATAATACACGCAAAATAGTTTCATCTATTCATAGCAGGCACTTTGTCCTTTAAAATGTTTTACAGTTTCCCGTACACCCATAATAACACAAACTATGATGATGCAAATAATAATTATATTTCCCATATATTTCTCCGACTACTACAATGTATTTATGGTTAATGCCCCTTACAGCCAGTAAGGAATTATCCCTCTACCACATAAGGTTTACAAAGCCGTCCGTAAACCGGTCGATACATCTCACGGTACATTCCCTCAACTGCCATATTCATCCGATCCCCTGATAATTCTACGCCATCCTCCCTGCTGATGTAAAGAATATTGTAGTCTACTCCAAACAACTGACATTTTGAGTTTGTCATCACAGCTCCGTTTGAAAGATAAAAATCTATCCGTTTACGGCGGATCTGCATTTCGTCGGAATTCTTTGCCGAATCGGGACTTTCCGCTTCAATAAACGTACCCTTTTCTACCGGAACGAATTCTTTCAGATTCTGCAGAAATTCACTGCCGATTCCATTACCGCGTAATTCAGGTACCACGGCAAAATAATCCAAAAGCGCATAGTTCTTATCTGCCAGCAGGATATAACAGGCATATGCCAGCAAATTTTCTTCACTGTAAAGACCGAAGCTAGCATATTTTCCTTCTTTTGTCATCTTTGCCATGGCAGAAAGCGGCCGCCGTTCATTACGCGGGAAGTCCTCCCGGATATGCTCTTTATAAATACGTTTCAATTCTTCCAGTTTTAATTTCTTTATCTGTCTCACGGTAAGCCCTTTTCCTGTAAAGTTCTTTCTCCGTATCGTCTATACAGTTGCTTTTAATGATAAGAGTCAAATGTTCAAGAGGGAGCCTATCCTGAATGCTTTGTTCCAGGAACTGAGCTACTTCAGAACTGATCACAGGAGTATCTGTCACCACTTATATTCGATATTCCCGGCCACCCAGAACAGGTCATCTGATATAATCCACCTGCATTCCGGTCCGTGGTTTCACAGGCTGCTTCCCATCATAATTTCCCAATGCCAGCGCCCCGCAAATGGTTTCTTCCTCACTGATTCCCAATGGTTTCAGGAAATCACGAATGGACGCATTCTCATCCAGCCAGTGCAGCTGGTTAATCCAGCAGGAGCCGACACCAAGGCTTTCCGCTTCCAGCATCATGTTCTGAAGTGCACAGGCGGAGTCTGCAACCGCATTCGGATATCCCTTCCGGTTTGCGACCACGATCAGAATCGGCGCATGGTAATCAAATGCATAATTTCCACGTCTGGAAAGCCGGATAGAATTCTGAATGCTGGCGTACTGATCATCCGTAAGCTCCATCTGTAAAAAAGCATCCTGTACTAAATTACGAAGTTCTTCCCGGATACCGGCATTTATAAGCACGACGAAATGAACCGTCTGGCAGTTGCCGCCGGTCGGTGCATATCGCCCTGCTTCCAGTATGTCGGACAATTGCTCCTCTGTAACCGGTTTTTCATTGAATTTCCGTATGGAACGACGTTCCATAATGGTCTGAAGCATCTCGTTCATTTTATTTTGCCTCCCTGCCGCAGTCATAATGCTGGCGGCTGTCATAGCCCGCTTCTTTGAAATCAGAGTTTAAAAATTCAATTTCTTTCGGACAGATTTTGATAAGATTCATGATAAAAGGCAGCTTTTTAAGCACATCAACGGGAATTTTCTTCCACTCTGCCGCATAAATATATTCTTCAGAAAACGGCTCGATGATTTCTGCTCTGCCCGTAACCTGCATCCCCTTTAATTTCCCAAAGCCATCATATCGGTCATATATGGCAAGGCAGACATTTTTGTTATCCTCCAGCCCCACAAATTTCTGTCCGCCCTCCGAAAACATCCAGAATGCTCCGTCGTGCCAGGCATATTCGATGGGTGTGCATCGGATAAAGCTGCCGCTTCCGGTAGCGAAGGCACAGGTATTATTAGATCGAATATATTCATTGATGGCCGTCCACAACTGATCTGTCGGCATCTTTTTAGAATCGGCATCCTTTTCCAGCCAATGGTTTGCTGCAGTTTGGTATTCTTCATGTGTCATACCGTTACATCCTCCCATAGTCTTAAACAATTTAAAATTTTGCAGGCCATTTCAAAAAAGTCACTTCCCCGCTTTTCACGTCGTAAAGCGCTCCGACAATCTCTGCTTTTGCCATTTCTTCATTTCCATCAAAAGCAGTTCGTATGCATGATACTGTGTTTCTGATGTTCAGGATACTGGCTTTACAGGGGTCTGTTTCTGAATGTATGGCCTCTGCGATTTTATCTGTAATACTCTTTACATACCCACCAGCATTTCCGGCGATCGCCGCCCCGACAGCGCCACAACAGGTATGGCCAAGAACAACTACCAATGTGCAGCCGAGGTGTTCAACAGCATATTCAACACTTCCAAGGGTGCTGTCATCCACCACATTTCCCGCCGTCCGGATAACAAACAGTTCTCCAATCCCGCAGGAAAAAATTGCTTCCGGTATCACACGCGAATCTGAACATGAAATGATGATGGCAAAAGGATGCTGCCCGTTTTTTGCAGTATCAAGCCGGATTCTTTCAGAAATATCGCCAATCTCGTTTTTGGTATGAAGATAACGCTCGTTGCCTTCCTTTAAGAGTTTCATAGTTTTCTCATTATTCATCATATCTGTCCCCTCAAATCACATGAAATCGACATTTTCCTGTCTCAAGGCATTTTTTGCTTCTTCATTGTGCATCTTCCCAATAAACCTCCGCGTCCTCATATCCATCGAAATCATCATAATGATCATAATAGAATTCTTCCGGATCGTCATAATCAGACGCATTGTACTGATCCTTACTGGAGCTGCCCGAACTACTGCTCTTTGAACTACTCGATGAGCTGCTTTTCGAGCTGCTGCCTGAACTGGATGAGGACGATGAACTCCCGGATGATACCTTATCGCGTTTATCCCAAACCTGTATCACCTCGCCCTGCACACAGCGGGCAGTAAATATCGTCGTATTGCCGCTCTTGAAATCATACAGATTCGCAGTATACGCCTTGCCGTTCACCATTTCCGTGTTGTGCCGGACGGTGGATGACGGCGCACCGAGCGCGGTTTTACCGATATACTCCTCGGAAAGTCCCACATAAGGAACCTGCTTGCTGAGACGCTCCAAAAATGATTTTTCCTGCGCTGCTTCCCTCTCCGCTTTTTCTTTTGCCCGCTGTTCCGCTGCTTCAGACTCTGCGATTGCCTTTTCCTCCAGATAAACCTCATAATCTGCGGTCACCTGTTCTTTGAAAGAATCCAAATCCGTCAGAATATCATCGCTGACATTTTCCAGATTCAAGGACTTAACCCCAGAATAAGCGGACTCGATATCATCCTCGTCATAACTCATGTGGGCCTGACACAGGGAAATCATCCCATCTATGTCCATATCCGCATAGTGTTCCTCATTGATCTGTTCAAGAAGTTCATATGCTTCCTCATAGGAGTCCTGCTCTGCCAACTCTACCGCTTCCTGATACGTAGCTTTTACTTCCAACATATTCTGGTGAGCGATATACCTGTCCGCCGCGATCCCGGCCACAAGCAGCAGCGCCAGAGAAATAAGTATGCTTCTTTTTACAATTTTCTTCATAGCAATCACCCTGATTCTATTTTATCTCTGCAGCCTCCAGTGCAATCTTATCATGCTCTTTGAAAAATCCATGCCTTCCGTCCAGAATTATTTCAAGCACCGCATTTGGATAAGCTTCCGCCGCCCTGCGGGCATAGCAGCAATCAACAATCACCGCTATCCATTATCTTTCTTATCATTTATCCCCGTAGCGAAAAACAGATTTTCTCTGACAATTTTTTTTAATTCCAAACTTCCGATAACATTCTGATCCACGAAAAACATCCCACAAACAGGACATTTTTTTATCGACGAATTGATTGTATCCAAACGTTCATCACAAATAGGGCATCTCCTTATATCATTTACTTTTTTAAAACGTAATGGTGGATTTGCATCAATATATCTGATTTTTTCCTGATGAAGCATGACGTTTTTCTGTACAGCCTTTATAATACACTCTTTCTTATTCTCTGGTTCCAATACCCGACCTTCTTTCGCATGGCTAATCACCTTCTGTTTAGATACTCATTGTAGATGGTCAGCATTCGTATCCTAAATCAAATACTGATATAGATCCGGAATTCGTAGTTTATTTACCATACCATTCTATTCTAGAGACGTACCTAGGATTTTTATAATTGAAATCGCAATTTTTTCAATTTCTTCTATACTGTTATTCTCACAAAGAGAGATTCGGATAGTACCCAACAAATATTCTTCTGGAATTTGCATAGCCTTCAGTACATGGGAAATTTGCGTATTTTGGCTGTCACAAGCCGATCCGGTGGAAACACAAATTCCCATCAGATCCAACCGGTGCAGAAGCATTTCCCCTTGAGCACCTTTGAAAGAAAGACTGATATTCCCTGGTACATGTTTCTCTGCCCCATTTGTCAAAAAATCTAGTCCCGATGCATTCAAAATATCAAAAAGCCTGCGTTCCAATGACAAAATATACTTCTGATTTTGCTCCATATTCCGACAGCATTCTTTTAGTGCTGCTGCCATTCCAACAATAGATGCAATATTTTCCGTACCGGCACGATGGTCTGATTCCTGCGCACCACCATCTTGATATGGTGTCAGCTTTACGCTATCGCGTATATATAAGAATCCAATACCTTTCGGTCCATGAAATTTGTGTGCTGAGGAAGAAAGCATATCTACGCCTAATTTTTGCACATTGACTGGAATATGTCCGATGCATTGCACTGCATCCGTGTGAAATAATACATCCTTCGCATGTGCAATTTCAGCCAACTCAGAAATAGGCTCTATGGTACCCACTTCATTGTTAGAGAGCATTATACTCACAAGCCTTGTTTTCTCCGTGAGCGCATTTGATAAATCTGAAATGTGCACAAGCCCCCGTCGATCTACCGGCAAATATCTTGCTGTATATCCAAGCGTTTCAATACGTTTTACCGAGTTTAAAACCGCATGATGCTCAATCAAAGAAGTAATAACCTCACTTCCCGCATCAGCAGCAAGCATGGTGCTTTTGATGGCCCAGTTGTCACTCTCTGTCCCTCCGGATGTAAAATAGATCTCTTCCGGCTTTGCCCCGATGGCAGAAGCAATGATCTCCCGAGCCTCTTTTAATGCTTTCTTCGCCGGTCTTGAAAAAGAATACGGCTGAGAGGCATTGGCATACTGATCCAGCAGAAACGGCTTCATCGCCTCAAAGGCTCTTTCACTTAATTTTGTTGTTGCCGCATTATCTGCATAAATCATAGCTTTACCTCCTTACTCGAACAGTTTGCATCCTTCCGCTTTAAATTCTTCTATCTTATCGAGAATTTCTCCCGTAGACACTTCAAGATAATCCGCGAGGCAATCCAAACAATAGCAATTGGTCACATCCCCCCCCAATCAGTTTCTTATTAATTCCGATTTCATCTTTAGATAGATCAGCTTTTCCACATGAAATACACTCCGTTTTTATTATCTTCTTTCTCATTCTTCATCCACTTCTTCAACTGTAAATTCTGGAACTACACTCCCTTGATATTTTTCGTCTGCATAAGCCATCTGCAATCGAATAATCTGACGCATTTCCATTGCAGGCTTCAGACAATATTTTTTAAATTCTGTTGAATCAATATCCTCGGCACTTCTGACATTAGGAAACAGCAATTTCAAGTAAGCTGTGCTGATTCGTTTCACTGCCTCTGTATCACGAGTATCTGCTCCTGGCGGAAGAATAATCAATTCGTCTACAATAGCTCGATACGTCGGGTCATCACGAAGTGCATGCATTATTGTTGCAAAATATTCAGAGTTTAATGCCCATCCGCATACTTTTAGGTCATCAGTCATACGGGGCAAATCCCAGCCTTTAATAAAGCCATGGATACGATCCAAGAATTGTGGCTGATGGAATGGTCGTGGTAATTCCACAAACATATTCTGGTATTCATTCATCATACTGGAAGAAATATTTCCCAGAAAAATAATACCTGCGTCCACATTAACCTCATGATTATCAGGGGCACGATAAGCGCCATTCTCCATAATTGCCTGCAGCGCTGATTGAATTTCCGTATCTTTCATATATTCGGCTTCACGGATTTCATCCAATGCAACAAAATCACGGAAAGCAACAACACCATCCTTTTTCTTCCCGATATCATATATCAGCTTCGCGCGTGTTACTTTTCCAGATACAAGCCATCCATGACGGCTGATCTGGCCAAATAAGTAAGATTTTCCGGTGCCTGCAGGCGCAAGTTCCATTAAATTGATTCGTTTTTCTACAAATGGTAAAAGTCGTTGGATTACAGCTAGCTTTTGTTCCATACTCTCATAACCTGTAGCATTATAATCAACAGCTCCAAGCAGTATGTCGATCCATTCTGTTAGTGAGAAATCCTCTCTGGCGTACTTGAAATCATCCAGATCAATCATATAAGGACAAAAATCTTGAAAACTCACCAGTTTGATTTTACCCTTTTCCTTTTCTTTAGTAGGATACTGATAGCCGATTTCAATAATGCCCCAATTTTCATCCGACTTCAACAACTCAGAACTATACATCTCCCACACATCCGGAGTAATGATAGTTTCTCGATAACCGAGTCCAAAATCTGGTAATTCAAAAGAAACAGATTGTGTCCCTATATCTATATTTACTGTAATTTTTGCAAGGAACTGCACAGTTTCTCCGTAATTCACGACCCTATTTACAATACCCTTCCATTCATCTTTCTTCGGTATAAATTCCTTAATGAACCCTGCGGCTCCATCAATATCAATTTCTCCTTCATCATTCTGAAAACGCTTCAGAACCCAGTCACGCATAAAGGATGGAAGCTTGAACGAAGAAATGAAATTACTTTTTTTCAAATCTTTATAGACAACCATTTCATCAAATGCATCCTTTAGTCGTTCAATAAATTCTGGCGTCTGTTTACTGTCTGTAGTCATTTCTTACCCTCCACTCATTGAAGATTATAAAGTAAACTTTTTCTTTCCAAAGAAATCTTTTTCCTGCGTATCGCCTTTTTGAACGCGGAATTCCATATCTCTAGCAAGTTTCTTATCTCCGTCATAGAAATCAGCGGTCCAGTTTTTACTTCTCTTCAATTCTGGCATGACGAATTTTGCATGTCTACTATCACCCTCAAATTCTCCTTCATAACAAACACCATTTACCAACAGTTTTGGTGCATGTAAAGGAATATTTGAAAATACAACAATAGTAGCCGATTCTTTACCTTTCAGTTTGATCAGCGAATCCACAAAGCAAATATCAGTGTCGGCTGGTTTCTTAGTAAGCACAATAATTGGAACCAATACCTCTTCTAAGGTAGCTCCACCATGTACCTCCACATTTGCCTTTCTGCTTCCTTTAAAGCGATCATAATTCGCTAAGATGGAATAGCCATTTTCATAGGAAGCATATGGAATTTTCGGATCGCTTTCCGCAGGACAACATCTTCCGCTATGTTCGCATTTTTCTTCTAATTCCAGCAATTCATTTTCTTGTTCATTGATAACCGCAAGTCGGCTCGCTCCGTGATCTGATACAATTACAGCCTTATCAAATTGTCCCTGCATCAAACAGGAGCGAATTTTTCGTAATTCCAAATCAATAATCTCCAATTCCCGAAACAAATGTACCGGGACCTTACACTGTTGATAATCAATGACTTGGCTATGATGTTTCAACTCATCAAGATCCTTGATATCTCTTGCCCCATTAGGGAAAAAATGCAAGAAGTCCTTATTCTTCGATGTGATTGATGGAAGTTCGCAATGACCTATAGAAATCTCTGCAACCATTTCATATCGTTCGCATAAAAACATAATATATGCTAAATACTCTACTCCCAAAGCATCAAAAAAATACAGCTGTGCATTGTTTCGATCCATTTTGCTGATAATAGAAGTTCGCGGTTGCAATTTATTATAAGGGCGAGATTCTGCGTATTCTTCAATCTTTGAACTAAACACAATCATTGATGTTTCTGTACATATGACCGCGAATCACACCCCGCTGTCTGC
>JAJQIL010000006.1 GCA_021199235.1 Lachnospiraceae bacterium
TACTGAATCTATATAATCAAATGATCGTGTGGGCGGATAAGGAGGATGCCATGAAGATATTTAAATCAAAGATAGCAGGAATGTCTCGGGCTGCAGCAGTGTGCATCTGCGGCGTGATGCTTCTGTGGAGCGGTGAAAGCGCCTGCGGGACTGCGGGCAGAGCATCCGCTTCGGAAGCAGACACATCAAAAGACGAAGCTGTGGTCTATGAAGCGGCAGGCTGGCAGATCAGTCTGGAGGATGCCGAACGGACGGCTTCACTGAATACGGTGAGCGTGTCTCTGGGATATTCCAGCGTGGAGACGATGGATCTGGAGCAGAGCGCCGAAGAAGGAAATGAGTATTGTCTGCTCAAGCTTTCCTTTACCAAGGCAGACAGTACAGAGGAAATCGACTGGGAAAATGTGAGCCTTAAGGACGAAGAGGAGAACAGTTATTCCCGGATAGAGGACAGCTTTCTGGAGGATTACGGAATGTCGCGCATTCCGGGAACGAATCTGAATTTTGGCAGCTATGAGGGCTGGATCTGTTTTGAGATTCCCGAAGACGCGGACGGCCTGCAATTTGTCTGCTCATTTGCGGAAGAAGAACTCGTGATTCCGGTAGAATTTACGGAAGACGAGGAGGAGACTGAGAGCGAGACTGCGGCAGCGGAGAGTGAGACGACCGCAGCAGAAAGCGAAACGACGGCAGCAGCAACGGAAAGCGAAACGGCCGCAACAGCAGAGAGTGAGACGACTGCGGCAGAGAGCGAGACAGCAGAGGTAACAGAGAGCGGGACGGCTGCGGCGGAAAGCGAGACTGCAGCGGCAACAGAGAGTGAGACGACTGCGGCGGAGAGCGAGACAGCAGCGGTATCGGAGAGTGAGACGACTGCAGCAGAGAACGAGACAATAGCGGTAACGGAAAGC
Source organism: Lachnospiraceae bacterium (assembly GCA_021199235.1). Classification (GTDB taxonomy): domain Bacteria; phylum Bacillota; class Clostridia; order Lachnospirales; family Lachnospiraceae; genus Choladousia. The sequence continues at coordinate 912 of JAJQIL010000006.1, forward strand.
GAGACGACTGCAGCGGACACGGAGACGGTTTCGACAGAAGATGAGACCGGGGCAACAGCAACCGGGACCGAAACAGCAACCGAGACTGAAACAGAGACCGAAACAGAGACAGAGACCGAGACCGAAACAGAGACAGAGACCGAGACCGAAACCGAGGAAACCTGGACGGAGATTGATTATGAGGATATTCTCGAAGAGCAGAGCGCGATTGACGCCGCCCTTTACGCGGAGGCGCAGAACGGCTATTCTTTCGAAAATCCGTTTGTAGTAGTCAATCCGTACGGAAATTCCCCTCTGACTGCGATGGTGATCTTTACGACAGAAGAAGAGACCGGCGTGGAAGCTGTAGTCTGCGGCAAAAGTGAAGCAAACAATATCACGGCCTCTTTTGAGGCGGACACGACGCATATCCTGCCGATTTACGGGCTTTATGCCGGAGAAACGACAGAGGTGGTGCTGACACTGGACGACGGGTCGAGCACGACGCTGGAGATTACAACCGAGGCTTTAAACGGTTCCATTACGGAAGCAGAAGTGACAGTTTATGATGAAAGTGTGCTTACGGAAGGCGTCCTTTCGGGCGATGAGCTGACCTTTGTCCTGATACAGACGGTCATGGAAGGCGACTGCGGCGTGGTCGCCTATGACAACGCGGGCGATATCCGCTGGTATATGGATGAGGATTATGTCTCTGGCTTTTCCATGAAGCGCCTTGCGAACGGCAGGATGATGGCGTCCACAGCGGATATCATCAGCGGGTATTATTATTCCACAGGGCTGGTGGAATTTGACCTTTGCGGAAAATTTTACGCAATCTATCTGATCCCGGGCGGGGAGCATCATGACTTTGTAGAGATGGAAAACGGGAATCTCCTTGTCTGCTCCTGCACAGAAGATTTTTCTACCGTGGAGGACCGGATCGTGGAGATTGACCGGGAGACCGGCGAAATCGTCTATGAGCTGAACATTGCGGATCTGATCGAGCCGGGAGACGGAGGCTCGGAAAACGCGACGGAGGAGGACTGGTGCCACAACAACGCCATCGATTATGATGAGGAATCGGATACGATCCTGCTTTCCTGCCGCCATCTGGACGCGGTGCTGGCAATCAATAAGACGGAAAAGGAGCTGGTGTGGATTTTAGGTGATCCGAGCGGGTTTACGAGTGTCTCGGAGGACCTGTTTTTCACGCCGGTGACGACCGATGAAGAGGAATCGACTTTCCAGTGGCAGTACGCGCAGCACAATGCGACGTTCCTGCCGGACGGGGGTATTCTTCTCTTTGACAACGGCACACATCGGATCAAGGTTGGTTTCTCGGAAAACGTGACCATGGGCGACGACGTGTATTCGAGAGCGGTGCGCTACCATATTGATACGGAAACCATGACGATAGAGCAGGTATGGACCTATGGCGAGGAACGCGGCGAAGAGTGGTATTCTTCCTATATTTCCGGAGCAGAGTATCTGGAAACGCCCCCTCGCTGCGCTTCGGCGGCAGATCGCAGCCTCGATTCAGAAGACGCTTTGCGTAGCGAGGCTGCTCTGGATGAGGACACTTACTGGATCACGTCAGGCGCCAACAGCTACAGTGAAGAACTGGACACTTATGACCTCACGATCGTACAGGCTGCTCAGGGAGATCGGACCACATACATCGATCTGGTGATCGGCGATGAGCTGGCTTATGAGATGACGATTCCGGCGACGACCTACCGCAGTCTGCGGATGTCCCTGTACACGGAAGAAAATACATACAGCGTCACGGAGGAAGCAAACTGGTACGGCAGTCTCGGCAGTGTTGCGCAGGCGGACGCGGAGGAACTTACAGTTTCAGCAGGCGAGAAAGTGGAAAGTCTTAAGGCGCTTTTGACAGAATTTGACGCGGCTTCGAATAGTTCAGATACCTCGGATTCAGAGGGAGATTCTGTCGGGAACGATGTTGCTGCAAAAGGAGAAAGTGAGACTGACGACAGCGTCACGAGCGCTTTGACAGCAGTGTCGGAAAATATCAGTTTTACCATCTCCGAGCTGACGGAGATGCCGGACCGTCTGGTCGTTTCCGGCTCCTGGCCGGAGACGGGCGAGGACGCGTCTCTGGTACTGGTGAGCGAATCCGGCGACATTGCCCGGTTTGCGATTGACGAATCTGCGACATCGACAGTTGAGGGAGAAGTGAACTTTGACCTCTGGATCACGGCGGATTCGGTGGAGGCCGGACACCGTTACTATATTTATCTGTACAATCAGGATATCCTGTATCGGACCGGAAAATACTGGAACGTGTATGTAGATACCAGAGAATCCGTCGATGACGAAGGGGCGCAGTATGTGCTCTACGATGTGGACGGACAGGAATATACGGTGCTGTCCGTGGAAACGCCCCCTCGCTGCGCGTCGGCGGCAGATCGCAGCAGCGATTCAGAGAACGCTTCGCGTTACGCTGCTGCTTCTGAGGGAATCAGCGCCGCAGCCGGTATTGAGACCGATCTGGAGACGGAGCTGACGATGCCGGAGCAGACGCAGGCCATCTCTGATGCAATCGTCGCGGAGGTGGAGAACAACGGGTATACGTTTGAAAATCCTCTGGTCATCCAGAACCCTTATCAGAACACACCGCTGACTGCCGTGGTGGCCTTTGAAACCGATGAGGCCTGCGCAGTGCGAGTGACGGTGAAGGGTAAGACAGAGGAGCAGAATCTTACAGAACTTCTGGAGAGCCTGGACGGGCTGGAGGAAACAGAAATACTGGAAATTCTGGCAGAGCAGGAAAGTGCGGAACTTACGGAGAGTGTGGAGGGCACGGAGAGTGTGGAGAGCGCGGAGAGTCAGGACATCACAGATGTGATTGATGCCGCCACCCTGCACATTATCCCGGTACTGGGCCTTTACGCCGGATATGACAATGAGGTAGTGCTGGAACTGCTGGATGCCGATGGAAATGCGACGGAGACTAAAACGATCACGATCACGACGGAAGCACTGCCGTCCGCTCTGCAGGGCGAGGTGGAGACCGACACATACACGACGGAATCCTCGATGGGGCTGATGCTGGTGTCCGGACTTTCCGCGCCGTACGCCTACGCCTTTGACGAGACCGGCGAGATCCGCTGGTACTGCACAGTAGAGTGGGAATACTATGGTTTATTCATGCTGGACAACGGACATTTTCTGATGGAAGCAGAGAATGTGCTTTACCCGAATGCGAGCATGCCGAACTCGGCGGAATTCTGGGAAATGGACTATCTTGGACGTGTATATAATGTTTACTATTTCCCGGAGGGCGTGCACCATGACATTCAGGAAATGACGGAGAACGGCAATTTCCTGATTCTGACCAACTCCAACGACGGCTATGAACAGAACATGATCCAGGAGATCGACCGCGAGACCGGCGAGGTCGTGAAATCGCTGAACCTGAACGAGCTCTTTGAAGGCCTTGACTACATCGACAGAGACGACTGGTGCCACACCAACACGGTCTCTTATGATGAGGCGACGGATACGATTCTGATCAGCTGCCGGAATCTGCACTCCGTCATTCGCATCGACTGGTCGACGAATGAAATTTTGTGGATTCTCGCGGATTCGACCGTGTGGGAAGGCACCGGATACGAGGACAAAGTGCTCACCGCCACGGACGATGACATCCAGTGGCAGTACCAGCAGCATTCCGCCTATGCGCTTGATGAAGATCTGGACGGCAATCCGCTGACTGTGGAGATCATGCTGTTTGACAATCATTATTCAGCGTATCGGAGCGTTGCCACCTATGATTACACCGGTTCCTCCTACGTGAAGATTTATTCCGTAGATGCCGAAGCCATGACTGTGACCCTGCTGAAAAACTATGAAACCGCCTATTCGGTTATCACCTCGAATGCCTTTTATGACAGTGAGGCGAACCGGGTATTTTCAGTAAACGCCTACCTTTCCACTTATCTGGGTACATCGAACCGCGGTCAGGTCTATGAGATCGATTACGAGAGCGGCGAGATTCTGAATTCGTGGAAAATCACGCACAAATTCTACAGAGGATATTCCATATCCCTCTCCATGAACGACTGCGCCGGAGCCTTTACGCTCTCCGATAATTATATACGGGGTACGCTGCGCACGCCGGTCGAGCTGGATTCCGAGGATGTCGTGTCGATCACGGACAACGAAACCATTTCCACGGAAACTGTCAGCTTTACCCTGCGCGGTCAGGTGCTCTATATGGAAGGCAGCGACCACATGTACACGCAGATCATTTTCAACGGGACAGAGCACACATACGTCTATGACATCACGGATATCAAGTCCCAGTCGAGCGACGTGGACAGCTACCGCTACGAGATTCCGATTCCACTAAACACGCTGGAGGCGGACACCTACTCGATACAGATCATGTACGATGACGAGTTGTATGATGTGGAAGGGAGCTTTACTATTCTTCCTGTGTAAAAATGTGAACCTCCGTAAAAGTTCGTTGTAACTTTTGCGGAGGTGGTTTATACTACAGTGGTATTTCGAAGTGATTGTAACTGTTCAGTTCCTTCACAGTTACCACTTGTTTTCAAATACAGAGACAGGAGCAGCAGCAGTTTTATCTGGTCGGGGGAAAAGGATTATGTTGCATATCTATTATGGCGAGATGGAAAATGTTATTAACAATACGGAAGTATATTTTCGAAATACCTTTGAACCATCCTGGATTGAGGGGGATATGGCAAAGAAAATTATCCTGGACGTAGATCAGTCTGTGGTATTGGGGGGACAATGCATTCAAAGCAGAGTTCTGGGAATGATTCCTCCGGAGAGCCTTTCAGGGAGCACGAAGACACTGCTGTTGATGATAAACGATGATACGAAGATATTTAACGCTTCTACATGCGGGGACAATTGCGCAAAGTGGATTCTTGAGATTGCGGAACATAAGGAACTGACAATTCGTCTGGGACACATAATGGATTTTGGAGCAGGAGAATTTCATATTCATGTTTTAAACACGGATGAAATAGTGACATCGATGGCTGAACTTGTTGTAGTTGCTCATAATTGTCTTAGGAGTGCCAAATGAAAGGCTGGTGCAGTAGCAATCATAATCAGAGAAAGGCAGGAAGCAGGTTATGCGAAGGACGTTTAATTTTAACAGGGAAAAAGAGACGGGCATCCGTACAATACCGATAGGAAGCAAGGTGTTGGTGGAAGCAGTGGTGTGAGATAGTATGAAACAGGAGGAGAGCAATCTCCTCCTGCTTATTTGTTATGGTTATTTAGCCGTCTGGCAATAGAAATAAGCAATTCCATGTCGTTTCTTTGCAAATTTTTTGCTTCATTTGTGAGTTCATGAGTCAAATATGGCTCTTCTGCATTATCATCAAAAAAATCTTTAGGGGTTATCCCCAAATATTCACATATAGAAAGAAATTCTGACATGGACGGCAATGACCTGCCAGAAGAAATGCTTTGGATATAGCTTTTGCTGTGCCCAAGATCCAGACTCATTTTATATTCAGATACGTTTTTCTTTGTCCGTAGCATGGAAATGCGTTCCCGGATGTATTCTTCGTCCATAAATCCACCTCGCGCCTATTCTATACAAATTTAATCGGTAATAGTCGCGCTTAAATTACTGATTTTAGTTGATTTGAACCGCTTGAAACGGTATAATACAAAAGAATTGGAAACTTTTACAGGTCGACAAAAGTAAACAATGAAACTGGACATATCAAAAATGGATTCTATAAGGACAATGGATGCAGAGTACATACATATAGTGTTTGACGATGTGTTTTAAAGTATTCATTGTGTGATTTGAAATTTGGGAGGGCTTTTTATGAGAAAAAGATTGGCATTTATAACGATTGCAATGATTGTTGCAGGCATATCAACAGAATGCGTATATGCAAATGAAGAGAATGAAGCAATTATAATATCCGAAGAATTGGGTGAAATTGACTCTGATATTATCGATGATTCGGAATCGGGGAAAATAGAGACAAATATAATTATTGAAAGTCAGGAAATATATAATGGTAATATTTCTGTAACAAGTGCAGATGTAATCACGCCAGTTATCCAAACCAGCACATTAAAATGTGATAAAACATCATATGAGGTAGGAGACACTGTAACTGTAACAGTGGAAGCCAGTGATGATGTCGGAATCAGCACAATAATGGCGACCTATGTAACGCCGGAAACAAACTCGTGGGCATATATGTATTTTACTTATGACAGTACTCTTGGCTTATATAAAGGGACGATGAATGTAACAGATAGTCTGGAGTCAGGAAACTGGTATATCAGGTTTATAAGAGCAACAGATACATCGGGAAATAGTGTGACGTATGATGGCGTTAGCTCATTGTATGGAATGAATGCTGATTTGAGCGGAGCGACTTTTACTATTGGCAATGTGGAGATCGAAGCAGAATCCGAAACTGAAATAGAAACTGAAATAGAAATAGAATCTGAAACCGTGATAGAAACAGAAATAGAATCCGAAATAGAAACAGAATTAGAAACAGAAATAGAATCAGAGGCAGATATAGAATACTCTGGGACAGCATTGTGTACAGAAGCGATGGTAATCAGTTCAGGAAAGGAAACATTATCAGATACAAGTATTAATAAGAATATATTTATCGCCCAGAACGCAGAACTGATAACATCTGGGAATGTTACTATTACAGGGAACGTATATGTATTTGGAACATTAACAAATGCTGGAAAGCTTACAGTTAGTGGTTCTGTGTATTGCCTGCACTATGGATCAATGTTCTCTGCAGGTGATTATTCTTATGGATATTTTAATTCTTCCGGAAGTGTTTCAGTGAGCGGTTTATATGTTGTGGATACTTATCTGAAGAACGGCATTCCAACAGTTATTCATTCTTCTACTGAGAACAGAATTCTCACTGAAGCAACTTGTACGGAAAACGGTTTGAGCGAGGCTGTTTGCTCTGATTGTGGTGAGATTATATCAACACAAACAATAACGGCAACTGGGCATACTTTGGGTGAATGGACAACAACAAAAGCAGCAACCTGTGCAACAGAGGGCACACAGGTATTGAAATGCACAGTTTGTGGAAAAACTGTAAATACCCGGACAATCGCGGTAGTTGCTCACAATTATGGAGAATGGGAAACAACAGCTAAAGCGACTGTGTTTTTGGCGGAGACGCAGACTCGTTCATGTAACGTTTGTGGCGCAACAGAATCAAAAAATGTTGGAAGTAAGCTGACACCAACAATTAAGGTGAATGCGACTTCTATTAAACTTAAAGTAAAACAATCTACAACTGCACTTAAGGTTACAGGACTTGCAGATGGAGATTCAATCAAATCGTGGAAATCCAGCAATACAAAGATTGTAACTGTTAACAGCAAAGGTAAAATTACTGCTAAGAATAAAACTGGTAAAGCAACTATAACGGTTACACTTGCAAGTGGGAAAACACAGAAAATTAATGTGACTGTTCAGAAAACAGCTGTAAAAACAACGAAGATTTCCGGTGTATCAAAAACGCTCAAACTGAAAAAAGGAAAAACAGCTACACTGAGTCCTGTAATCACACCGATTACATCTTTGCAAAAGGTTACTTATTCTTCTTCTAACAAAAAAGTTGCAACTGTAAACTCAAAAGGCAAAGTTGTCGCAAAAAAGAAAGGAACTACAACTATTACAATTAAATCGGGATCAAAAACTTTTAAGTGTAAAGTGACGGTGGGATGAAAAGAATGTATGAAATAGGATAAAATAATAATTTGAAAAATCCCGGTTGAACAAAGCGGAATCTTAAGATATACTCCGATCTTAAACACTTTTGGAATAAAAAAAGAGCAGAATTCCTTGAT
>JAJQIL010000072.1 GCA_021199235.1 Lachnospiraceae bacterium
TTTGGGACATTTTCTCTTGTGGTATATAAGGACATTATCATAAATGGCCCATACCAGGGGTGCAGGCAAGTGACTTTTAGGGTTGCAACCCCACATGAATTATGATAATATAAGACATAGTTTGCTGTGGAAAATTACTTACGATTTTAACTGACATCGATTCTGCAGACTATCCGAAATAAAAAATATGATAATATGAGATACAAAAGCAGGAGGCCACATGAAAGTCGTAATGCTGGCGGGAGGGTTCGGAACACGGATCAGTGAAGAGAGCCATCTGCGCCCAAAGCCAATGGTCGAGATCGGCGGGAAGCCGATTCTCTGGCATATCATGAAAGAATATTCTTACTACGGATTCCATGAATTTGTTATTTGCGCGGGATATAAGCAGCAGGTGATCAAGGAATGGTTTGCAAATTATCATCTTCACAACAGCGATGTGACATTTGACTTCACATCCAATGGCAGGATGAAAGTACACAACAATGTATCTGAGCCATGGAAAGTGACAATCGTGGACACCGGACTGAATACACAGACCGGCGGACGAATCAAAAGGATTCAGAAATATGTGAAGGATGAGCCGTTTTTTCTGACATATGGAGACGGCGTCTGTGATATTGATATCCGGAAACTGCTGGATTTTCACAAAACGCATGGAAAGGTTGCGACGCTGACGGCAGTTCATATCGGTCAGCGCTTTGGCGTGCTCGATATCGACCGGGAAGACCTGACGGTCCGGGCATTCCGCGAGAAGTCCATGGCGGACGGCTCCCGGATCAATGCGGGATATATGGTGCTTGAACCGGAGATTTTTAACTACATCGACGACAGAGATGACGTTGTTTTTGAAAAAGAGCCTCTGGAGCGGCTGGCGAAAGACGGACAGCTGGTGGCCTATAAGCATAATGGTTTCTGGCAGTGCATGGACACACAGAGAGAAAAAGAACAGCTGGAAGAGATGATTGCGGCAGGGGAAGCTCCCTGGATGGTGTGGGACAGATGAACGAGTTTGACTGGTATAAAGGGAAAAAAGTGCTGGTGACCGGGCACACCGGATTTAAGGGGACGTGGCTTTGCAAAATGCTTCTGATGGCTGGCGCGGAAGTGACCGGCTATGCTCTTGAGCCACCGACCGAGCCGAATCTGTTTGATATCAGCGGCGTAAAGCCGTGTATTCATTCCGTTATCGGCGACATCCGTGATCTGGAGCACCTGAAAGAAGTGTTTCGGGATGTGCAGCCGGAGATCGTGCTTCATCTGGCGGCGCAGCCGATCGTCCGGGATTCTTATAAGAACCCGGTCTATACGTATGAGACGAACGTCATGGGGACGGTGAATGTCTGTGAGTGCGTCCGGCTGAACCCATGTGTAAAGTCCTTTCTGAATGTTACGACGGACAAGGTCTACGAGAATAAAGAGTGGGAGTGGGGCTATCGGGAAAATGAGCCGCTGGACGGCTATGATCCTTATTCCAACAGTAAGTCCTGCTCGGAACTGGTGACGCACAGCTATATTCATTCGTTCTTCAATGAAATGGAAGTGGCTGTCTCCACCGCGCGCGCAGGCAATGTGATCGGCGGGGGTGATTTTGCCAATGACCGGATTCTCCCGGACTGCATCCGGGCGGCAGGCCGGAAGGAGGATATCATTGTACGGAATCCTCATTCGACACGGCCTTATCAGCATGTTCTGGAGCCGCTGACCGTCTATCTGACGATTGCGCAGGCACAGGCGGAAGATAAAAATATGGCGGGCTTCTATAACGTCGGTCCGGACGACTACGACTGCGTGACGACCGGACAGCTGGTCGATCTGTTCTGTGAAAAATGGGGCGAAGGCCAGTCCTGGATCAATCAGTGCGACAACGGCCCTCATGAGGCAAACTTTTTGAAACTGGACTGCTCGAAGGTAAAGCGCATGTTTGGCTGGAAGCCGCGCTGGCATGTGGAAGAAGCAGTCGCGAAGACGGTGGAATGGGCAAAGGTGTATTACGCGGCGCAGGATGTACCGGCGTGCATGGAAGCCCAGATCCGGGAGTTCTGCGGGTGATACCGGCTGCTGTGAGGGTACGGAACAGTTACATTTTGATAAGGAGAATTTTTTTATGAAAGGAGAGTTTCTGAAAAGCAATACAATTACAGGGCGGATTTTTTTCATCCTCTGCATTGTATTGCTGGCAGTCTCGGCAGGCGCATTTCAGGTTCATGCCGAAGAGCAGGAATTCTCTTTTTCGGGAGAAGGCACAAAGGATTCCCCTTATTTAATTCAAAGCGTTGAGGATCTGTGTGAATTCCGGGATCTGGTGAATGAGGGAGAAGAGTTTCAGGCCTGTTATTTTTATCAGACAGAGAATCTGGATCTCAGTGGTATAGACTGGATCCCGATTGGTATTTATGAGAGCGGTCATTACTTTTACGGAGTGTATGATGGCGGCGGCCATTATCTGGAGAATCTCTATAGTATCAATCAGTATGAGAATCTGGATGAGGATGAAGCCAGCTATCCCGGTCTGTTTGGTCAGCTGGCGGGCATCGTTCTGAATCTGGGGATCGAAAGCGGCCGGATAGAGGGGACTCACTGCGGTTCCATTGCCAGCCACGCCGTATCAGGCACATCTCCTTACATTATCAACTGTTATAATAAAGCGGATGTAAAGGGCGTGCGAGCGGGCGGGATTGCGGACAACTTTAGCAGTGGGACGATTATTAACTGCTGGTACAGTGCTGATACGGACAGTTCGTCGACAGAAGTCTCGGGGCCTGCTTCCTACGATGGAACGCTGGTCGACTGTTTTGGCATCACGGACGAGTATGCAGATTCTTATGAAGGAACGATCGTTGCCGCCCGCGAAACCGGTTCGGAATCTGAACTGACGGTTGAAAGCCAGCTGGCGGATGTCGGCATCCTCTATCTGCCGGAAGAGATTGATGCAGGTATGCTGATCCCCTGGGAATGGGATGGGGAGGAACTGGTTTTTTCCGGGACTTCCTATGCGGAGATTTCGGTAAATGCAGACACTGCTTTTGAGGGAGAAGGAACCGAAGAGGAGCCCTATCTGATCCGATCCTGGTCGGATCTGTGTACGTTCCGCTATCTGGTGAATCTGGGAAATGAGTTTTCCGGTGTTTACTTTCAGCAGACAGAGGATATCGAAGTAGAAAGCGACGACTGGGTTCCGATTGGTATTTGCGGAAGCGAACATTATTTTTATGGTATATATGATGGCGCGGGTCATACCATTACGGGACTGACAACAGAATATCATACGGATTCTGCAAGGGACGGCAAAGGATTTTTTGGACAGCTGGGAGGCGTGGTCGCCAATCTCCGACTGGAAGCGGTGGATCTGGAAGGGGCTTATTGCGGCGCGGTTGCGGCGATGTCCGCAAGTAAAAATGAGGAACGCACAGCAGCTGTTTTAAACTGTTATGTCAGCGGTTCTCTGACCGGATATCGACTTGGCGGAATCGCGGATTATTTTTCAGAAGCGACGATTGCGAACTGTATCAGCGAGGTTACACTTACCTTATATGAAGAGACGGAGGGGATAGAGGAAAGCTGCGGCGGCATTCTTTCTTCCAGTCTGGACACGAAGGTATATGGATGCCGCACAACGGCGGATCAGGTCATGCCGGAAGCATATAACAGTGCGACATCTGGTGTTATCACGGCACTGGACATGCAGAATGAAGGCTTTGCATTTAGACAGAATATACGCACTGCACTGACACAGGAACTGTTCGCGAATCAGTTTGGCGTTCGCCTTTTGCAGTGGGAGCTCGACGGTGAGGGTTTCCTGCAATTTGGGGAAGGAAATTTTTATATCCTGCTGTTTGACTGGATTAATATATATTTACTCCCGTGCCTGATGCTGATTTTTATATTTGCAGCTTTTATATGGATAAAAAGGACGGGGATTAAGGAGTTTGAAAATAAATATCGTCAGCAGATTTCTGCGGTTATGATCATATCGGCGATCATTTCCGTGTTCGTGGATCTTGCCGCGCCCGGAACCGCTAAGGAAGCACTGTGCGCCGGCAATATCTGTTTTATAACAGAGGTAAATATTGTCTTTATAATTTCATTCCTGTTATCTGTACGGAAGCTTCCTGTTAAACGCGGAAGCATTACAGGCACTGCTGCAGTGTCAGCAGTCATGCTGCTGATACTGATACTGGAACTGCAGCAGTTTGGCATTACGCCGCTGTATGATGCCTCCTTATATTACGGAAGCCTTGTGAGAGGAGTGAAATTATTTCGTCTGGATCTGTTCAGCTATATCGGGGCTTTTGTGTGCTGGAAATGGGCGCAGGGAAGTGCCCTGCTGATCGCTCCGCTTGAGTTTCTGTTTCCCGGGCAGATGATCGGAGTATATGTGTCTGATATTGTGATCACGGAGGTCACTGTTGTGATCATGTACAGACTGATCCGGGAAACAGTAAATGAATGTCCTCCTGTGGTCGCGGCTCTGTCTGGCGCTGTTTTGATTTTTTGCCCGTACCAGCTGGGGATGTTTACGTATCTTAACCTTGACACGTACCTTTCCTGTTACGTGATCTGGCTGCTGTACAGTTATAAACGCAAAAACAACCTGATGATCGCATTCTGCGGCTATCTGCTTTGCTTTACTAAAATAACCGGCGGCGTATTTTATGTCTGCTTTCTTGTGGCAGCTTCCATATATGACGCCTGCAGACGGTATACCGGATCCCTGCCGAAACGTCTGGCCGGAGAGTGGAACTGGTTCAAATGTATCGTGTGGGTGCTTCCGGGCTTTCTCTATCTGGGAGCTTTTCTGTTCGGAGACTGGCTGACCATACAATACTTTGACGGTGCCTATATCATCTCAGTCATGGCGTCGGCTAAAACGGCGGTTTCGATAGGAAATACTTTCGTTCAGGCCTTCGTCTTCGGACTGCGCTGGCTGTTCCTGCTCATTATTGTTTTTGCAGGGGTTTTGTGGCTGGTACGTCCCTCGAAACGTTATCAGACATTAAACCGGGAAGGTGCCCAAATGGTTTGCGGAATACTCGCAGGCACTGTGTTTGTTATTATTATGCTGCTGATGTATAACGGCAATGCGGAATGTCCCAGATACACGGCAATTCTGAATTCCGTATATTGCATTTTGCTTCCGGTTGCTGTATTATTTCTTGGGTCCCGGACGCTGTTCCGGACCTCATGCATGGGTATTCTGACGGTACTGATGCTGATACAGACATACTGGACGATTGATCCGGTTATCCTGGCACATGGGACGGGGATTGATACGGGGAAGAAAACTCTGTATCGACTGGCTCTCGATCATGATTCCCGCGCAGGGATGAATCTGGGGCTGGAATACAGTGAATACGCGGTTGTCGGAGACATTTATGCGTATAATATAGAGTACAGCTATTATAACGGCCTGATCCGGGAGATCATGAGTGAAATTGATCCCACGGAAGAAGATACGTTTTACATTCTGGATCTGATGACATATGAGATGCATCTGAGCGGGGAGCAGTATCCCATTTACTGGAACTCCAGACTGAAAAAAATGACATATGACGGTGAGGATGAAGACAGTATTTTACTTCAGCAGGAGAGCATAAAAACAGAAGAGCTCTGTTCAGCTGATATTGGAGAACTGGAGCTGGAAAAGGATTTTTATCTGGTGGCTGCATCGCGCGTAGATGAACAGGCCGCGGTCGACCGGCTTCTGGAAGAAGGATATGAAGTAATGGAAACTTATGAAGCGGAGAACGCGTATGGGGCAATGAATGTGTACCATCTTGTTCAATAGTCCCAAACAGCAGCAAAAGGAAAGGCTGAACCCTCAGGACTGCAAAGGGCAGCAGCAAAAGGAAAAGAGAGGAATTAACAGGCTATGAATCACTGGGAGAATGAGACAGAGGCGCGCGAAGAGATTAAAAGTATGGTAACGGAGTATTACCATCAGTTCAAGGAGAAGAAAGACGACTTCCATGAAGGAGATCGCATCTCCTACGCCTCAAGGGTATATGACGAAAAGGAAATGTGTGCACTGACGGATGCGGCTCTGGACTTCTGGCTGACGACAGGACGCTTCGCGGATCAGTTTGAAAAGGAGTTCGCGAAGTGGATCGGTGTGCGTTACGCGCATCTGGTCAACAGCGGTTCTTCCGCGAATCTGATCGCGTTCATGGCGCTGACGGCGCCGGAACTGGGAGAAAGACAGATCCGGCGGGGGGATGAGATCATCACCGTCGCCTGCGGATTCCCCACCACTGTGACGCCGATCCTGAATTACGGCGCGGTGCCGGTCTTCGTGGATGTGACCGTTCCACAGTACAATATTGATGTCACAAAGCTGGAGGCGGCTCTGTCGGAAAAGACGAAGGCCGTCATGATCGCGCATACGCTGGGCAATCCGTTTGACCTTCAGCAGGTGAAGGCGTTCTGCGACGCGCACAACCTCTGGCTGGTGGAGGACAACTGCGACGCGCTCGGCACGCAGTACACGATCAATGGTGAGACGAAATACACCGGCACCTGGGGCGACATCGGGACCAGCAGCTTCTATCCGCCGCATCATATGACGATGGGCGAGGGCGGATGCGTCTATACGGACAATCCCCTGCTTCATAAGCTGATCCTGTCTTATCGCGACTGGGGACGCGACTGCATCTGCCCGTCCGGAAAAGACAATTTCTGCGGCCACCGGTTTGACGGACAGCACGGCGAGCTGCCGCAGGGCTATGACCATAAATATGTCTACAGCCATTTCGGATATAACTTAAAAGTGACGGATCTGCAGGCGGCGATCGGCTGCGAGCAGCTGAAAAAATTCCCGTCCTTTATCGAACGCCGCCGGCACAACTGGGACAGGCTGCACGCGGCGCTGGAGGGCGCGCAGGATCGGCTGATCCTGCCGGAACCGGCTGATCACAGCCGCCCGTCATGGTTTGGCTTCCTGATCAGTGTGAAAGAAGAAAGCGGCCTGGAACGCAACAAAGTGACCCGCTACATTGAAGATCACAATGTACAGACAAGACTTTTGTTTTCCGGGAACCTGATCAAACATCCCTGCTTTGACCAGATCCGCGGCACGGACGCGTACCGGGTGGCGGGAAGCCTGGACGCGACGGAATTTATCATGAACAACACATTCTGGGTGGGCGTTTACCCGGGCATGACGGATGAGATGATCGACTATATGGCGAAGGTGATACTTGAAGCGATAGGGTAACAATTCAGGGCGGCACCTCGCACCTGCTGCTTCTTCCTGGCAGGTGCGGTTAACAGAGAAACAGGAAAAAGGAGACGACAGGATGAAACAGAGATTAGCGGATTATGTGGCGGATTTTCTGGTGGAGCACGGTGTGACCGACTGTTTCAGCGTGGTCGGCGGCGGCGCGATGCACTTAAATGACGCGCTGGGTCATAAAGAAGGCCTGAAAGTGACATACAATCATCATGAACAGGCCTGCGCGATTGCAGCGGAAGCCTATGCACGCCTTGACAATAAGATCGCGGCTGTCTGTGTCACGACAGGCCCTGGCGGCACGAACGCGTTGACAGGAGTTGTCGGCGGATGGCTGGATTCGATTCCGATGTTTATTATCAGCGGCCAGGTCCGCTATGATACGACGGCCAGATATGCGCTGCAGTATACGGGGACCCCGCTGCGGGCGATGGGGGATCAGGAGTATGATATCGTAAAATCGGTGGAGCCGATGACAAAATACGCGACCATGATCGAGGATCCTGCGCAGATCCGCCATGCGCTTGAAAAAGGCTGGCATCTTGCTACAACCGGCCGGCCGGGACCGGTCTGGATCGACATTCCTGTGAATTATCAGGGCGGCTATATTGAAACGGACGATCTGGAAGGCTACGATCCGGCAGAGGATGACGCGCTTCTTCCGCCGCAGGTCTCTGATGGGACGATCGATGTCGTCCTGGAAAAGATAAAGAACGCAAAACGGCCGGTCTTCCATGCGGGATATGGGATCCGGCTTTCCGGAGGGTATGAAGCCTTCCGCGAGGCGGCGGACAGGCTGCAGATCCCGGTCGTCACCTACTGGAATGCGGCGGATCTGATCGAGGACGATAACCCGCTGTACTGCGGCCGTGCCGGGAATATGGGAGACCGTCCGGGGAACTGGGCGATCCAAAACGCGGATCTGATCCTTGCGGTCGGCACGAGAATCTCCATCCGGCAGGTGGGATATAACTGGAAGACATGGGCCCGTGCCGCGGAAGTGATCATGGTCGATATTGATCAGGCAGAGATGAAAAAGCCCACGTTGCATGTGGATATGCCCATCTGGGCGGACGCGAAGGATTTTCTGACAAAGTTGAATCGGAGAATTGCAGAAACGCCTGTCAGTACAGCTTTTGACTGGCTTGCGACCTGCCAGCGCTGGAAGAGAGAGTATCCTGTGGTGCGGCCGCGTCAGTGGGAAGAGAATGGATCGACAGCGAATGTGTACGCGTTTGTGCGCTATCTTTCCAGCCGGCTTCCGGAAAACAGCCTCACAGCGGTATCGAACGGAGCCTGCTGCGTGGTAGGCAATCAGGCTTATGTAATCCAGAAGGGAAGCCGCATGGCCAACAACAGCGCGATCGCCAGCATGGGGTACGGCCTTCCGGCCGCGATCGGCACCTGCATCGGCGGCGGCAGGAAGACCACGATCTGCCTGGAGGGCGACGGCAGTATTATGATGAATCTGCAGGAGCTGCAGACTGTGCTGACCAATCAGCTTCCCATTAAGCTGTTTCTGATCAACAACAGCGGTTATCATTCGATCCGCATCACGCAGACCAACCTGTTCGGAGAGCATACGAAGGTGGGGATCGGGCCGGAATCCGGCGACCTTTCTTTCCCGGAGTTCCGGAAGATCGCGGAAGCGTTTGGGTATCCTTATTACAGTGCTTCCAGCAACGCCGAGATGAAAGAGGCCGTGGATCAGGTGCTCTCGACGGACGGGCCGGTATTCTGCGAAATCTTTACGGACACAAAGCAGGTATGGGAGCCGAAGAGCAGCACGAAGCGTCTGGAGGACGGGACACTTGTCAGCCCGCCGCTCGAAGATCTTGCTCCGTTCCTTCCAAAAGAGGAACTTGAAAGGAATATGTTTATACCTCTGGTGCCGGAGCAGTAAAATATGGATACCCGCGCCATGCAAATCGTCCTGCGGACGATGGGCGCGGGCTGCGTCCCCCGGTTTCGGTGGAAACCGGGGACAATATACAATATACAGGTGGAACGGATTATGATACACAGAACGATCAGAAATGCGGTGGTGACGGGACCTACCGGAGCGATTGGAGCAGCTTTGTGCGAAAAACTTCTGTCGGAAGGAATTCACGTATGGGCGGTCTGCCGTCCGGGGAGTGCGCGGGCAGCTGATCTGCCCGAGGATGAGAATCTGCATATTCTGTACTGCGACGCGAAGGATATTCTGACGCTTGCCGATCAGATCCCTGTCAGGCAGCAGGCTTTCTTTCATCTGGCCTGGGCCCATACGATCGGAGAGGGCCGGAACAACATGATCGCCCAGACAGAAAATATACAATATACCCTGTATGCGGTGCAGTGCGCCGCAAAGCTCGGCTGTCAGGTATTTATCGGAGCCGGAAGCCAGGCGGAATACGGCAGGGTAAACGGCCCGCTTCACGCGGATACTCCCTGCAATCCTGAAAACGGATACGGTATGGCCAAGCTGTGTGCGGGGCAGATGAGCCGTATTGAAGCCGGAAAGCTCGGGATCGCGCATATCTGGCCGCGGGTATTGTCAGTATATGGTCCGCATGAGTGTTCAACTACGATGACATCATTTTTGGCAGAGACTCTTTTGAAAAACGAGAAGTCGGCTCTGACAGCGGGAGAACAGATATGGGATTATCTGTATTCCGCGGACGCCGCGGATGCCTTTTACCGGATGGCTTTATCCGGCAGGGATGGGGCCGTGTATCCTCTCGGAAGCGGCGAAGCACGTCCTCTGAAGGAGTATGTGGGCATGATCCGGGATGCGATCGATCCGGCTCTGCCGCTGGGACTGGGTGAGATTCCCTACGGAAAGCTTCAGGTCATGCATCTGGAAGCGGATATCAGCGCTCTGAAAGAAGATACCGGCTTTGAGGTACATACGGATTTTGCGGAAGGCATCAAAAAGACGATAGACTGGATCAGGAGTCGGGAAAATGAGTGAAGAAAAGAAAAAAATATCCGTGATGATCCCCTGCTATAATGAGGAAGAAAATGTGGTTCCCATCAGCGAGGCGGTCGTAGACATTTTAAATAAAGAACTGCCGGAGTATGATTATGAAATCCTTTTTATCGACAATTGCTCTACGGATAGAACCAGGGATCTGCTCCGGGCTATCTGCAGTCAGAACCCGAAGATCAGAGCAATTCTGAACGCCAGGAACTTCGGACAGTTTAACTCCCCTTACTATGGACTGTGCCAGACAACGGGAGACTGTACGATCTCGCTGTGCTGCGATTTTCAGGATCCGGTGGAGCTGATCCCGGTATTCGTTCACGAATGGGAAAAGGGCTATAAGATCGTGAGCGGGATCAAGACGTCCAGTAAGGAAAACCGGTTTATTTACTTTTTAAGAACCGTATATTATAAACTGATCAAGAATATGTCGTCCGTGGATATGATCGAGCATTTTACCGGCTTCGGACTTTACGATAAGGATTTTATCCAGCTGCTTCGCGATCTGGAAGATCCCATCCCGTTTATCCGGGGCGTGGTTGCGGAATTTGGCTATAAACGCAAAGAAATCGAATACGAGCAGCCGAAACGGAGAGCCGGCAAAACACACAACAATTTCTATTCTCTGTACGATGCCGCCATGCTGAGCTTTACTTCCTACACGAAGGTTGGCCTGCGGCTGGCAAGCTTTGCAGGGTATATCTGTGCATTTTTCAGTTTTATCGTCGGAATCGTATATTTTATCCTGAAGCTTCTGAACTGGAACAGCTTTTCAGCGGGCATGGCGCCGCTGGTCATCGGACTGTTTTTCCTTTCCGGCGTTGAACTGATCTTTATCGGTTTTCTGGGTGAGTATGTCATGAATATCAATCAGAGAGTCATGAACCGGCCGCTGGTGGTAGAAGAAGAAAGGATTAATTTTGATGAACAGCGTGATAAGTAAAGCCAACGAAAAAGCGCATATTCGGTCTGGCAGTGACAGACAGGGATATCAGAAGTTTCTGTATGCACTTGCACTCTGTGCGATTATGATAGTATACGCTTCCATATATTTTAATAATACGTTTCCGTTAAGTGAAGGCTGGAATGTGAATTATGCGGAACTGGTATTACAGGGAAAATTCCCATACCGTGATTTTTATTATTATCTGCCTCCTCTGAACTTATTATTCGATATTATAACGTGGAAGCTGTCGTTTGGGCTGCTGATCGTGTATCGTGCGTGGTGGTTTGCTCAGAGAATACTGATATTTGAACTTTTGCTTTTCCTTCTGTGCAGATATTATAAACCGCTTTACGCATTTATTGCGTGCTCTTTTGCTTCTGTATTAGGAACTGCGTCCGTTTATGATTTATTTGGGGATTACAATCAAACGGTAGTGTTGCTGGCTGTCTGTCTTGTTTATTGCGCAGTCGCTTTTGCCGACGCTTCATCAGAAAAAGACAAATGCAGGAAGCTTATTAAGGCGGGGGTTGTCCTTGGCCTCATGTTTTTGTGCAAGCAAACAATATTTGTGGCGGCGGTGTTTACCTTTTTTATAGTGCTGGCAATTGCCTGCCGGCTGAAAAAGGACGGAAGCTTTCCGAGATATATCGCTGCCGTATTTGGCGGCGTGATGATAATCGTGGTGCCGGCTCTCGCTGTTTTAGGACTCAATGGTGCAATGATTCCTTTTATTGAACAGGCTTTTCTGCACACCGGTGGAAAGGGCAGCCTGTTTGCTACCCTGGTAATAAGATTAATCAACAAGCTTCCGCACATTTTTGCCTGGATCATGATCGGAGAGGTTCTGATGATGATATATCTGGGAAACAAAAAGAATGTGGACGGCGGGAACTCTCAGTCCGGGAGAATGGCATTTATTGTATTTTTGCTGACCGGCTGCGTGATTTTTCAAAATAACATTTCTGTTTTTCTGAACGCATTATCGGACTATACCCGTTTTTCTTATATCCAGGTGATCATCTGTATTGGTCTGCTCCTCTTTATTGCTGTCCTGATGACAGGATGTTTCAAAAGACCTGCCCTGCGGATATCGGAGGAGTTCTCTTTGGGTATGTGCTTTGCTTCCTGCGCATTTATTTTAATCGCCGGCTATATTGCTGACATGCAGTCGGAGGAACTGGCCAATGTAGTATTTAATGAAAGCGGCCTGTATTCTGTAATTACGGAATTCCTCTATTTTGCTGTTTTTTATGCGGTGATCCTGGTGTTGTTAAAAAAACTGCTTTCTGTAAAGCGGTCCGCCGACAGCGTGAATGAGGGAAAACTCTGGATATCCTGCGGTGCCTTTGCGGCAATTTATTCGTCGTCAATGGCTTCGGGTTCGGAACTTCCGTATAATGGAATGTGGATTGGATTGTGTTTTATTCTATGTGAAGCGTTTTCCGTTATGGTCTATGATAAACGGCTGGAACATATTTTAAAATACAGTCTGACCTTTGGATGCGGTATTCTTTCATTTGCGTGCATGGCTCAGAAAACAATGGTTTCTTATGTGTGGTGGGGATGTGATAGTGAGAGCAGAAGTGAAAAAACTTATACCACAGATATCTCTGCTCTTAAGGGCTTCCGTTTTTCGGAAGATATGAAAAATACACTGGAAGGAATTACAGAACTGATAGAGGATAATTGCGATGAAGACGCGGTTATCTATGGGTTTCCATATATTAAACTTTTTAATATTCTGACGGAGCGGTACAATTTCGAAACCTTTGTTCCGGTCATGTTTTATGACGTTGTTGATGACCTGTATGTAGATAAGGAAAATGAACTTCTCAAAGATAATCTGCCTGATATCATCATCTGGCAGGATATTCCCGGCTGTATGGAAACGCATGAGGAGGCATACCGTGACGGAGAATTACTCGAACAGAGGAATACGGAAGCTTATTTTAAGGAGATCCTTCCGACAGAATATTATATCCTGGGAACCTATGATAATATTACAGTATATAAGCTCAGGGATAATTCCGGGGCAGCGTGTTTTGCCGGAGGCAGCGGGACGTATGAGGATCCTTATCTGATTGAGACTGCGGAACAGCTGATAAATTTCAGCACATTAGTAAATGAAGGAAGCAGCTTTGAGGGATGCTATATAAGCCAGACGGAAGATATCGATCTGGCAGGGTATGACTGGACGCCTGTTGGGGAATTTGGTCTGGAAACGTATTTTTGTGGCGTTTATAATGGCAATGGGCATATTATCAAAAATATAGAACTGGAGGAATCCGACAGCAATGTCGGAGGTGTTTTCGGAGTACTGGGCGGGGAAGTATATAACCTGGGAGTAGAATATGGATCGATCAGCGGCGCCTGTGCAGGAGGGATCGCAAGCCACTCGGGTGGAGTCGGCGCGAAAATAATCAATTGCTATACGGATATATCGGTTTCCGGATACCGTGCGGGCGGAATCGCGGATAACTTTTCCGGAGCCATAGAGAATTGCTTCAGCTTTGGGGAACTAACAGGCATTGAGACGGCAAATGTTGTTTCCTATAATTCGGCACAGAGTATTTCAAATGTGTTCGTCTGTTCTGAGGCATTGACATCCGCTTTTTATACCGAAGATTTGAATGACAGCAGAATTACGTATTGTGCAGAGGAAGCGTTTGCTTCCGGTACAGTCGCCGATCAGCTGAACACCTATGTTGAAGAGTGGAATTCAGAGGATGAAGAGGACAGTATTCTTTTAAATGCATGGACGGTCGGATCGGACGGACATCCGGTTTTTGCTGATTAGATCATGTGATAACTATTGGGTGAAAGGCATTTAAAATGTAATCAGGAGTTTGCATTATGGGAGGAAAAACAGGTATACTGAAAAAGGCAGGTAAGAAAGAAAAAAAAAATAATCCGGCGCAGATTTTCTGTATTCTGATGTGTGTCAGTCTGATCTGCCTGGTTTTTCTGTTTTTGTTTACCAACGGAAAAACCATGGATCACTTTTTCTTCTGGGACACTGCGGATTCGGGAATGGATTTTTTTAACAGCATCCGATACATCTGGGGACGATGGCCTTATAAACTTTACTCTACATTGTATCCCCCGCTGGCGAATCTGTTTTTTCTCTTAATGTACGCGTTTGTTCCACGGGAAATTACGGATACCTGGGGCCAGGATGCGTCAATACGCCGGACAGAGCTTGACCTTCGGACTTATCAGTGCGGTTTCATGCTGTATATGATCGTGGTAATTGTCTCTCTGGCGATCCTTGTGGCGCTCGCATATAAATATATGAACGAAAAAAATATAAAATATGCAGGCGCTGTTTCCATGCTGTTTTGCTTTAGCTATGGTTCGCTCTATGCAGTGGAGCGGGGAAACATTATCTTATTAACTGCCGGACTTTCCCTGTTTTTTATTGTTTTTTACAGATCAGAAAACAGGATATTGAAAGAGCTCGCTCTGATTTCTCTTGCAATAGCAGCCGGATTTAAGCTTTATCCTGCTTTTCTGGGAGTGCTGTTATTAAAGGAAGGAGATAAAAAGGTTATATTCCGCACAATATTGTATGGCATTTTAGGCGTTGTGATGCCCTGCTTTGCGTTCAGAGAAGGGCTGGAGGCAATTCCGCTCTGGCTCGAGGTGCTGTCTGAATTTGGTTCAGACTCTGTTCAGCCCTGGTTCGGAAATGGTATTGACTGCGCGCTGGCAAATGCCGCGCATCTGCTGGATCTGATTCTCAATACGAATCTGGCAGCGATATCCTGGAAATATGTTGCATATGCAATAGCACTTATTTTTCTGGCAGCGGCATTTTTTATGGACAAATTATGGGAAAGCGTATTAGCGCTGACCTTTGTAATGCTGTTTCAATCGCAGGCGGATTACTTTTACTGTATGTCTCTTATCCCATTGCTGCTGTTTCTGACGGAAGAAAAAAAGATTACGAAAGAGAACATCATTCCTTTTGTGATAATGATGTGTATGGTTCTCCCCTTTCCGCTTCTGTATTGCGAGGACGAATTTTATCCCCGGGACATTTTAATACATGTTTCCGTATTTGTTTTACTGTTCCGGGATATTGCCATAGTGGTACCGAAAATGAGGAGGCACAGAAATGAAGCCGGATCATAAAAAAATTAAGGGGCTCTCTCCCTTATGGAAAAAAACTTCGTTTGTCTTTGTTGTACTTATGACGATAAGTATACTGGCGCTTCTGGCGGTTTTTCTGTTTACGCGTGGTGAGGCAATGGAACATTTCTGGTTTCACTCGCCGATTGATACGGGAATGGATTTTTTTCACAGCATTGAGTATGTAAGGGACAGATCGCCGTATGAAATTTTTGGGACCCTGTATCCGCCTCTGGCCAATCTGTTTTTCCTTTTCATTTACGCGTTCATACCGGAAAGCGTAGCAGAGAATTGGACATACAATTTTGAAGAATCGGTCAATCTGCGGCAGACAGTATACGACCCGCGGACGTATCAGAGCTGCATGATGATGTTCCTGATCTTCGTGATATTTGTTACATTTATGGTTGCCATTCTTGTCCGCCGATATTTTCAGAAAAAAGGCAATCCGTACGCAGGAGCATGCGCCTGCTGTTTTGTGTTAAGCTACGGGGTTTTGCAGGCTCTGGAACGCGGGAATATTGTGATCCTTGCTGCCGGGTTCTCCTTATTTTTTGTTTCCTTTTATCGCTCGGACAATAAAGTCCTGAAAGAACTGGCATTGATTTCCCTCGCATTTGCTGCCGGATTAAAGGTATACCCCTGCCTGCTGGGCGTTTTGCTTCTGAAGGAAAAGGATGCTCCTGTCATTATCCGGACGATAATATATGGTATTGCTGCATTTGTTCTTCCATGTTTTGCGTTCAGGGAGGGGTTAGGGGCAATCCCCATGTGGCTCAATATTTTAATAAATCATACGAACAGTCTGGAATCCCCATGGCTGGGCATTGGGATATCGAATGCCTTTGCAGATGGCGCGCATTTGATTGATACATTTTTCGGGACCGGTCTGGCCAATGCTTCTTTTAGTATTGCCGGCATCCTCGTGGCGGTCGTTTTTCTGATCATCGCTTTGTTCCTGAAAAAGACATGGATGAGTGCACTGGCTATCACATTTGCCATGCTGTTTCAGGATCAGGGCAGCTATTTCCTGTGCATGGCGCTGGTGCCGCTGATGCTTTTTCTGGGGGAGGAAAAGGAATTTACGCGTGAAAATATCATTCCGTTTGTGATCCTGATGATTATAGCATTGCCTCTTCCAATCCTGTATACGTATAACGTCTGTAACCCAAGGAATACCATGATTCATATAGCGATGCCTGTTTTTCTGATATGGGGGCTCCTGTATGTGGTAAAAAACAGAAAGGATTCTGATATACAATGAAAATCGTTGAGTATATAGTCAGAAAAGCTTTTGAAATCCTGGAGAAGGTGTTCCGGATCAAAGTGAAGCCGGCCGCAGTGGACGCCATCGTGCAATTTGGAAAGTTTGGTGTTGTTGGAGTGACCAATACCGTTATTTCTTATGTGCTGTATGCGGGAACCCTGCTCCTGCTGCAGCGCGCGCAGCTGTTTCCGCAGATTGACTATCTGCTCTCGCAGGTGACGGCGTTCGTGCTCAGTGTTCTCTGGTCGTTTTACTGGAACAACCGTCTGGTCTTTACCAGGACGGAAGGAAAGCACCGCTCTTTGTGGCGCACCCTGCTGAAGACCTATATTTCCTATTCCTTTACCGGCCTGTTTTTAAGCAGCTTCCTGCTGATCCTCTGGGTGCAGATCCTGGGAATTTCGGAGTTCATCGCGCCGATCTTCAATCTGATCATCAGTGTGCCGCTGAATTTTCTCATCAACAAGTTCTGGGCGTTCCGGGAAAAGTAAGATCGGAGGTAACTGTGAAGGTACTGAACAGTTACGATCGGAGATGCTCCGCGAGAATGCGCCTGACGCATTCTTTTATTGTAAATGGCCGGATATTGGGTTATAATGCACGTGTTGGTTCAGGCGGTATGTCTGATCCAGATGTGCATGACTATGTGATACATTCAGGAGAATCATCTGTTTATGAAAAAAATTTCAGAAATTTATCATTACCGCACCATGATAGCCAGTCTGATCAAGCGGGATCTGCGTGGCAGATATAAGGGCTCCGTGCTCGGATTCGCGTGGACCTTTCTGAATCCGCTTCTGCAGCTGCTGGTCTATACCATGGTGTTTTCAACAATTATGAGAGCGGGGATAGAGGATTATTACCTGTTTCTTTTTGTGGCGCTGATCCCCTGGATTTTTTTCAGCTCCTCTCTGACCGGCGGTGCCAGCTGTATCTGGGTGCAGAAGGAGATGGTCAAAAAGATCTATTTTCCACGGGAAGTGCTGCCCATCGCTCATGTGACCTGTCAGCTGGTCAACATGCTGCTTTCTTTTATCATTGTATTCGCGGCGCTTCTGGTATCGGGAAAAGGTGTGAAGGTGACGATCCTCTGGTATCTCATACCGGTGATACTGGTAGAATATCTGCTGGCGATCGGCATCGCTTTTATTTCTTCATCGCTGACCGTGTATTTTCGTGATCTGGAGCACATTCTGGGGATTGTCGCCATGGCATGGCAGTTTCTGACACCGGTCATGTATTCGGTAGATATGGTGCCGGACAGTGTGATGACCATTTTTATGATGAATCCCATGACGCCGATCATTACCGCCTATCGGGATATTCTGTACTATAAGCAGGCACCGCAGCTTTCCACGCTGGGGCATGCGTTTGGACTGGGGATTGTATTTTTGCTGTTTGGCTGGTTCCTGTTTGGAAGACTGGAACGGCATTTTGCGGAGGAATTGTAGATGGAAGAGACTTACGCGATCGAAGTCGATCATATATCGAAGCGTTTTAAAATTTATCTGGACAAAGGACATGAGATCAAAGATTATGTCACTTCCAGCCGACGCAGAAAATACGAGAATCGGGAAGTCCTCAAAGATGTCAGCTTTAAGGTAAAAAAAGGAGAGGCGATCGGCCTCATCGGCCATAACGGCTGCGGTAAGAGTACGACGCTGAAGCTTCTCACGAAGATCATGTACCCTGACAGCGGCACCATCACCATGCGCGGACGGGTGTCCAGCCTGATCGAGCTTGGAGCCGGGTTCCACCCGGATATGAGCGGCCGCGAGAATATTTATATCAACGCTTCCATTTTCGGCCTGACAAAAAAGGAAATCGACCGCAGACTGGACGATATCATCGCTTTTTCAGAGCTGGAGGAATTCATTGACAATCCGGTCCGCACCTATTCGTCAGGAATGTATATGCGGCTGGCGTTTGCGGTGGCTATCAATGTCGACGCTGACATTCTTCTGATTGATGAAATCCTGGCTGTGGGCGATGTGAACTTTCAGGCGAAATGTTTCAACCGCCTCCGTGAGATCAAGGCAGAAGGGACAACCATCGTGATCGTGTCTCATTCCATGTCGCAGATTGAACAGATCTGCGAGAGATCGATCTGGATCCATGAAGGGCTGGTCCGGGAGGAAGGCGCGCCGACAACGGTTGATGAGCATTATCTGGATTACATGGGAAGAATGCACAGTCAGGCAAAGGCGGCGAAAACCGGTATAAAAGGTGAGGAATCGAAGAAAAAGAACAAAACCGACTCACAGGAAGAAAAGACAGGAAAAACGAAAAATGCGGAAACGGCGGGAGACACAGGAAAAGCCGGAAATGTGAAGAGCTTCGGAACTGCCGATCATGCGCAGGACAGTCCCGGACAGAATACGGAACCAGAGACAGTTCAGCGAAACACCAGAATCACCAGAGTCTGTCTCTGTGATCGGGACGGACAGGAAAAATCACGATTCCGGTGCGGGGAGCCGGTGCAGCTTCGGATTGCATATCAGGCAGATCTAAGTGAGCTGGATAACCCGCTGATCGGATTAAAGTTCATCCGCAATGATGCGCTTGTCTGCTATGGAACCAATACGGAACGGGAGCAGATCAGGAACATTCCGTTTCATGAAAAGGGAACCCTGTATTGCAATATTGAAAGGCTGAATCTGGCGCCGGGAGAATACTGGATTGACGTTGCCTTCAGGAATTTTGATATGACCGCGCTGGATTACGCGGAGAAATGCTGTTGTTTTCAGATGTATTCCACTGTGAATGAAATCGGCGTGGCCCGTCTGGACCATACGTGGCAATTTGAGGATTAGCAGGATGGGAGAAGAAAAAGAATTTATTTTAAAAAGACTGGTAAAAAAAGTAATTGCGAAAACTATCGGCTGGTATGTCTATGAAGTACAGGTGGGAATCGAGCAGCGCTCCGGGGCGAATCTGGCTGCGGAATCTCAGACTAATCGGAGATTGATTCAGGAAAACCGGGAAGCCGGTGAACGGATGTACGCGGAGCTTCGCGCGCAAAATGCAGAGCTTCGTGCGCAGGATGAAGAGCTTCGCGCGCAGAATGCAGAGCTTCGTGCGCAGAATGCGGAGCAGTATGCCGGACTTCTGGAACAGCAGGAAAAGAGCCGGATCGCGTACGCGAATGCGGAAAATCTGCTGAAGAAAATTCTTGTGCAAAAGGAAGGCCGGCAGAATATTACCTGTATTGATGTTATGGACAATGCTGCGGTCAGCGAAGAGATCCGGAAGGTGAAAAACGCCGGTCACGCAGAAAGCCTGAAACAGGGTCTGTTTGAAACACTGGGCGATGAATTTGAAAGCAGTATCGGGGACGCGATATCCAAAAGCCGTATGCAAAGCTGGGCGGTCGTCTGCCGCGGACTGAAGGGACAGAGAAGCTATGAGGCTATCCGCAGGGATGCGGTCAGGGTTTTTCAGCTTCTGAAAAAGTATTCGGGAGCTGAAGTCAGGCTGATATCCATTGAATCCGGTCAGGAACGGATCGAGACGGATGCGGATCTGGTCTGTCTGCCGGAGAATCTTATGGGAGAATATTTCCGGGCAAACCCGGTTTCCCTGGTGATTGCCATGGAGTCAACGGCTGCCATAGCCAGTGCCGGTCAGGGCTCTCTCTTAAAGTGCCCTATGATTGTGCGGCTTTCCGGACAGAATCCTCTTATGGGATTGCAGAAGCATGATATTGACATTCTGCTGCACTCGAATGATCTGGGGGTTCAGCATTATACCGTTCAGTCAGAGCACGCGAAAAGGATTATGGAAGAAGCGGGCTTTCGGGATGTCGTGATCTCCCGGCCGCTGGTGGAGCCGGAGAAATACGGCAGAAACGCTGCACGTTCGGGCGGCGCCGGGGAGTGCAGGAAGGAGACCGGCCATCGCTTTGTCGTGGGATTTGCTTCTTCACCAATGGCTGAGGATCAGCTGGAAGACCGGGGCGCTTATGTACTTGGCGAGCTGGCTTCGCTGGCAGAGGAATTTGATTTCCTGATCCTCTGGCGGGATGCGCAGGTTCCGGTGCCGGATCAGCTGATAAAAGCTTCGAATTGCCGGATTGAATACGGCGTATATGATATGGAACGGTTTTATCAGGAAATTGACTGCCTGCTCATTCCGTATCTGGGATATGACCGGAATCATGCCTGCTCCGTTTCCACTCTGGAAGCGATGCTTTCCGGAATTCCGGTTGTGTGTACCGCGCAATCAGGTGTTTCTGATCTGGTCGGAAAGTATGGACTGGGAATCATTTGCGGAGCGAAAGCCGGGGAATTGAGATCGGCAATTGGCTGTGTCGATAAGAATGCCGGAAAGCTGACTGAGGAATATAAACGGGAGCTTTTGAAGCAGGAGCTGGACGAGAAAGAATTCCTGAATGATGTCTTCAGGGCTTCGAGCGGTTTTGTGCCGGAACAGATCATTACGCTTGTCGAATGGGAGAATGCGCTCAGGGAGAGCGGGAAATATCTGGTAAAAGGTCATGACCAGATAAAAGCCTATTATTCGCAGTTTAAAATTGCGGAAAATTATAATTATGACCGCTTTACAGAGTATCCTCTCAACTGCATTGATCTTCTGGAACGCAGATCGATCGACGCGATCCTGGAGGATAAATACCGGCGAAGACCGGTACGCATTCTGGATATCGCGCCGGGAGACGGCCGGATTGTGCAGGAGGACATTAAGTACGGTCATTGTCTGGCGGCGGATTCCTCCGCAGAGATGCTGCGCGTTTTGCGCCGCCGGTTCCCGGACGAGGACAATCTGGAAACCCTTCAGATGGACTATCTGGAAGAATCACTGGAGAGAAAATTTGACGTGGTGACGACATTCCGGTATATTCGTCACTTTGAGTATCCTGTAAGAAGAGAACTGTACAAAAAGATTCGGGAAAACCTGAAGGAAGACGGCATTCTGATTTTTGACGTACCGAATATTAAACTGGAAACGAAATTAAGAGATGTTACCGGATGGACAAATTATAATATATATGATATGTTCTGGACAGTGGAAAGTATGAGCCGGGAGCTGGAACAGAATGGATTCCGGGTTGTGTATGTGATTGCAGTCGGTACCGGGCTGATAGAGGAAGTAAGAGAAACCTGTAAAGAGGAACCGGTCACATGGACGTTTGGAGCCATACGGATATGATGTCCTGCGGCTTTCGCAGCGAGAGCAAAGACCTGTCCTGAGCAGCTGCCTGTCATTATAAAAAGAGAATGGGATGAATTATGAGCGAGATTGATATTGAGAAGATCATGGATGAGATCCGTGAAGACATTCGCCGGAAAGGTTATGCGGATGATACGCCCTCATTTGAGGAGATCGAGAACCCCGAGCAGGCGGGATACCAGTATTCGGAGGCGGAATATCAGGCCATCCTGCAGGAGGTCAACGCAAATTATAATATCGTATGGTACAGGGAGCTGGAAGGGGGATTCCCGGCGCGGTTCCTGAAAAAGGTGATCCGCAAGCTGACTTCCTTTCTGGGGGTTCCCGCCGTGGTTGACCAGAGCAACTATAATGCATTAGTGACACGGGAATTTAACCAGCTTTCCGGATATATTCAGGCGCAAAAAGACGAGCTGGACAGATGCCATCAGGAGATTGCGCTGCTCACGGATAAGGTGGAAGCACTGGAGAAAAACCAGAGGAACTTTACATGAAGATCATACAGATTTTGACGACGATCGCGTATGGCGACGCGGTGAGCAATGACGCGGTCGCTCTGGCAGATACACTGCAAAGAGCCGGCTATGAGACGGGCATTTACGCGGAAAATATTGATCCACGCCTGCCGGAAGAGCTGGCCGGCAAAACAGATTCGCTGCCCTCCCTGAAAGGGGAAGACATCATCATCTATCATCTGTCCACCGGCAGTCCGCTGAATTATCAGATCGCGGAATATCCATGCAGAAAGCTCATGATCTATCACAATATCACGCCGTTTTCTTATTTTGAGGCATACAGCTATGACGCGTGGAAGCTGTGCAGATCCGGTCAGGAAGGGATGCGCTTCCTCGCGGACAAGGTGGACTATTGTCTTGCCGATTCGGAATATAACAAAGCAGATCTGATCAAAGCCGGATATTCCTGTCCGATCGATGTCCTGCCGATTCTGATTCCATTTGCGGATTATGAGAAAGAACCGGATGTAGCGGTGATAAAGAAGTATTCTGATGATCGATATGTCAATATTTTATTTACGGGCAGGATCGCGTCGAACAAAAAACAGGAGGATGTCATCCGTGCCTTTGCGCTGTACCGGAAGCTTTATAATCCGCGCGCCCGGCTGTTTCTTGTCGGCTCTTACAATGGAATGGAGCGATACTGCAGCCGATTGAAAAAATATGTCAGGGAATTACAGCTGGAGAACAGCGTTTATTTTACCGGGCATATTTCGTTTGCTGAAATTCTGGCATATTACAGAACGGCCGATGTTTTTCTGTGTATGAGCGAGCATGAAGGATTTTGTGTGCCCCTGATCGAGGCCATGTACTTTGGGGTTCCGGTGATTGCCTGTGACAGTTCGGCGATCGGTGGGACGCTGAATGGCGCCGGTGTGCTGCTGAAGGAGAAGAATTATCTGGAAACGGCTGGCATGATCCAGTATATGACGACACATCCGGCGTTTCGGGAGTCTGTTGTAAAAAAACAGTATGAACGGCTTCAGGATCTGGAACATGATAAGATCGAGAAACAGTTTCTGGATTATCTGGACGCGTTTATCCGCAGGAGGAACTTTTCATGAAACGAATCGCTTTTGTAAATCAGAGATACGGCAGGGAAGTGAACGGCGGCTCTGAATTTTATACAAAGCTTATGGCGGAGCATTTATCTGATGTATTTGAAGTGGAGATCCTTACGACAAAAGCACTGGATTACATGACATGGGCAAACTACTACGAGAAAGACGAGGAACAGATTGATGGTGTGCTTGTCCGCAGATTTCCGGTAGAGCGGGAAAGAGACGTTTCCGTTTTTAATTCCCTGAATGAAAAGATCCTTTCTAATCCCCGCCATACCGCAGAGGAGGAGCTGGAATGGATCAGGGAGCAGGGACCTTACTGCCCGGCGCTGATTTCCTATATTGAACAGAATCAGGCCCGGTATGACGCGTTTGTTTTTGTTACCTACCTCTATTACACCACCTGCGTCGGCATCCTGAAGGTTCCGGAGAAAGCAATCCTGATCCCTACGGCTCACGATGAGCCGTACATTTATTTTGACTACTATAAAAAAGTGTTTCAGGCGCCCCGGGCGATCGTATTTCTGACAGAAGAGGAAAGAGCATTTGTTCACAGACGTTTCCGGAATCAGGCAATCACAAATGATGTGATGGCGGTAGGCATCGATGCCCCGGCGGTGGTGGATTCCGGACGGTTCCTGGAAAAATATCATCCCGGCGAGTATATCATCTATGTAGGACGGATCGATGAATCCAAGGGCTGCCATACATTATTTCAGTATTTTATCGAATACAAAAAAAAGAACCGCAACAATCTGAAACTGGTGCTGATGGGAAAAGAGGTCTTAAAAGTACCGTCTCATCCGGACATCATCAGCCTGGGGTTTGTCAGCGAGGAGGACAAATTTGACGGCATAAAGGGGGCAAAATGCCTGATCCTTCCCTCGCAGTTTGAGAGTCTCTCCATCGCCATTCTGGAAGCGATGGCCATTGATGTCCCGGTGATCGTGAACGGGAACTGTGAGGTGCTCAAAGGGCACTGCATCAGGAGTAACGCCGGCCTGTATTATCGCTCTTACCATGAATTTGAAGGCTGCATCAATTACCTGCTGGAGCACCCCGACGTAAGAGATACGATGGGGAAAAATGGCGGGAAATATATTAAAAATAAGTATCAGTGGGACGATATAGTGAGACGATTCCGGAGAATTGTGGAAAGTATGGCACCCCGCGGAACGGCCTGTATTCCGGGAAGTGATATCCAGCCGGAAACCACTGTAAAACCGGAATCCGACATCGCATTAAAAGTCACAGAAGGCCGGGCGGTTCGCAATGACATGAAAGCTTTCCATCATAAAAAAAACGACAAAAATGCGGTTCCCGCCATGAAAAAAATCGGCTTCGTCACACCCTGGTTCGGCTGGGACATATCGGGCGGCGCGGAGGCGGAGCTGCGCGATCTAATGCTGCATCTGAAAGACAGCGGGTTATCTTATGAAGTCCTGACCACCTGTGTGCGCTCCTTCAACAGCGACTGGAATGAGAACTATTATGAGCAGGGGGACTGCGTGGAAAACGGCGTAACGTTCCGGCGTTTCCGCGCGGACAAAAGAGACACGGCTGCTTTTGATCAGGTAAACGCAAAGCTCATGAATCATGAGAGCGTATCGAAAAAAGAACAGCGGGTCTTTGTGGAGCAGATGGTCAACAGCACCGCGCTTTATGAATATATGAGACAGCATGACGAGGACTATTCCATGTTTGTGTTCATCCCTTATATGTTCGGTACGACGTATTATGGAGCAAGAGTGAATCTGAACAAGGCCGTGCTGATTCCCTGTTTCCACGATGAAAGCTATTTTCACATGGATCTGTTCCGCGAGACATTTTCGAAGGTGGCCGGTATCATCTACAATGCCCGGCCGGAGCAGGAGCTTGCGCAAAAATATTATGACCTGGAAGGCGTAAAGCAGATCGTGATGGGCATCGGCATGGATACGGATATTTCCGGGGACGCGGATCGGTTCCGGAAGAACCATGGAATCACTGCCCCGTTCCTTCTGTATGCCGGGAGAAAAGACGCCGGGAAGAATGTTGATCTGCTCCTTAAGTACTTTCAGGAATATGTCGGAAGAAATCAGACGGACCTGCAGCTGGTGCTCATCGGCGGCGGGGAGATCGCCATTCCGCAGCCGGTCGCAGACCGGGTTCATGACCTGGGATTCGTGAAGATACAGGATAAATACGACGCGTACGCGGCGGCTGAGTTTCTCTGTCAGCCGTCTAAAAACGAGAGCTTTTCTCTTGTTATCATGGAGAGCTGGCTCTGCGGCCGTCCGGTGCTGGTAAACGCGGACTGCCCGGTGACGAAAAACTTCGCGCAGGAATCCAATGGCGGCCTCTATTTTCACAGCTATCCGGAATTTGAACGGTGCGTGGACTATCTGGTGAACCGGAAGGAAGAGGCGAAAATTCTTGGAGAGCAGGGGCGGAACTATGTGCTGGAGCATTTTTCCTGGGATGTGATCGTGAAGAAGTATCTGGCGTTTTTTGAGAGAATAACGGCAGAATAACTATTCAGGACAGTATCTCACACTTGCTGCGAGGTACGTATGAAAGGAAAGTGGTTATGCGGGATTACTTAAACAGGAAAGCATATAAAGACATGATTTATTATCTGGCAGCCATTTTGATCTCATCTGCCGCAGTGTATTTTGCTTACCATTTATGGAATGTCGATCTTCGGAAATATCCGCTGAGCTACAGCGGGGACGGGCTGAACGACCTTGTGAGGACCAAACGCCTGCTTCAGGGCGGGGGATTCGCGTATACCAGCGATTTGGTCGGCGCTCCGTTTGGCGCGTCAGAGTATGATCTCAACCAGAACAATTATCTTCCGGTGCTCGTAAAAATGGTGCTTTCTCTGTTTACATCGAATTACATTCTGGTTTATAATCTTGCAAATTTATCCGGATATGTCATCATTGCCTGTGCTTCTCTGTACATTTTAGTAAAACTGGGTGTGGAGAAAAAAGTGGCTGTCGTCCTGGCAGTTTTGTACGCATGCAGTCCGTATCACTTTTTGAGAGCTTTTAATCATTATGCGCTGGGCTATTACCTCGCTGTTCCAGTGGCTGTTTACTACATTGTTTCAATGATGCAGGGATCTGTTCTCGATAATAAAAGACATTATGTAAACTGGAATAATCTCAAATTCCTGCTTGCAATGATCATCGTCGGTTCCTGCGGCGTATATTATGCTTTTTTTGCCTGCTTTTTCCTTTGTGTCGCGGGGATCTATATCCTGATAAATGAGCGGAACCTAAAACGTCTGCTGGAACCTGGTATCAGCCTTGTCTTTGTTTTCGGTACTACGGTAGCCGGCTACCTGCCCACCATGATTTATAACAGACTGAATGGGGAAAATACCGCTGCCCTGATTCGCCAGATTGATGACACCCAGACCTACAGCCTGCGGATCTCTCAGCTGGTTTTACCGATTACCAACCACAGGATCTCATTTCTTGCTGCCTTAAAAAGCGCTTATAACAGTGCTTTTTCCTCAAATGAGAATGACTCTTCTACGCTGGGACTTGTTTTTCTGGTGGGATTTGTGATCCTGCTGCTTTATTTCTGGAGAAAGAGGAACAAAGAGGAAGAGATTCCTCATCTGCAGGAGCTGGCAAGTCTGAATCTTGCTGCACTCATCTATGGTTCATCAGGAGGTCTGATTCTGATACAGGGATTGTTTACCTCCATGATCCGCTGTACAAACCGCATTTCCATCTATATCTCATTTTTCTCCTGCATCTGCGTCGGCATTTGTCTGAGCAGGCGGATTCAGAAAAAAAATCTGCGGCAGGGGCTTGTCGCGGCAGGAGCGGCAGTTATCCTGATCGTAGGCGTTTATGACCAGACGGCAACGGCGTATATCAATTACGACTCGCTGAAGTCAGCTGTTGACAGTGATAAAGCATTTATAGAAGAGATCGAAAGCATGGAGGCGGAAGGCAGCATGATCCTTCAGCTGCCGATCGTAAGCTATCCGGAGGCGGGTACAGTCAACAGCATGGCGGATTACTCTCATTTTATCGGATACCTGTTTTCGGATACGTTAAAATGGTCTTATGGTATCGTCAAGGGACGGACCGGAAGTGATTTTTACAGCGCATTGAAATCATCCGATACCTCGGCTGAGAAAATTATAGAGACTGCGGCAGCCATGGGCTATACCGGCATCTATATTGATACTGCCGGATATACGGCGGACGAAGCTTCAGAGCTTCGGGAACAGATGACCGCTTTATTGGGAGAGGAACCGATCGTCAGCGCGAATGAGGACAAGCTGTATTTTTCTCTGACGGAATACATCGAAGAGAACGAAATAGAAGTGGCCTGGTGCAATTTTGTATTTACGGAAGGCATTTATTCGAAGGAGAAAAGCGGCGACTCCTCTTATCGGTGGATGGAGGACGAAGGGCAGCTTGAGATCTACAGCTGGTCAGAAGAGGCGCGGGAGGTTTCTCTGATTCTTACCATTGGTTCTCCATGGGAAGAAGAGTATTCTCTGACACTTTCCATGGAAGACAGCGAAGCAGTATATAATATTGAAAAGGGAAGCAATACCTGTGTATTTGACGTTGTACTGCAACCGGGGTATAATACGATTACCTTTTCCACGGACGCCCCGGCAAAATCTACAGAGACGGATTCGAGAAACCGGCATCTGAAACTAAAAGGGTATTCCGTGGAGTGAGTGGACGAAGCCCGAGCGGAACCGCGAAAAGAGTGATGCGGCCGCGTGCGGGCCGGAACTCAGCGAATGAAAAAAACAGACAATGAGCCGTATATGAGATAACGAGATGAAGGAACCATGAACAATATTGTAAAGACAAACAAACGGGCAGGAATGCTGACATTCCATTTTGCGAACAATTATGGGGCGGCGCTGCAGACCTATGCGCTGCAGTATACATTGAACACTCTGCCGGATCTGGATGTGGAGATCCTGGACTATTGGCACTGGTTTGTCCGGTTTACGGATTTTGCGAGATTCTTTCCGATCGATAAGAATCCCAAAGGCATTTTAAGCGGCCTGCAGACATTTCCCGGACGCGTCAGGCGTCTGCGGAAATTCCGGGAGTTTTATGAGAAGTATTATACTTTGTCGAAACGCTGTAATAACAGCCGGGATCTGAAAAAGCTTCCGCCGTATGATTACTATATCTGCGGAAGTGACCAGATCTGGAACGGAACGGTGACCTTCGGACTTTCACCGGAGTATTTTCTGCAGTTTGCGCCGGAAGGGGCGGCCAGGATCTCGTATGCTCCGAGCTTCGGAGGCGATATTTCCGATGAAAAGAAGCTGGAACGGATTGCCGGGATGCTGAAAGACTTTCAGGCGGTATCCGTGCGGGAGAAGGCGCAGATGAACCAGCTCCTCGCACAGAAGCTGGGCAGAGAACCGGAGCTGTTGGCAGATCCGACGTTCCTGCTGGAGCGGGAGCACTGGGCGCGGCTTGCCGGAGAAAAGCCTCTGATAAAGCAGAAATACATTCTGGTTTATCTGATGCAGAACAATGAGAAGCTGTATCAGTATGCGAAAAAGGCAAAGGAACTGCTGGGGCTTCCGGTAGTAGCGATCAGCCGGTACGGTTATAAGGCCGACGGCATTATTGATCAGGTGATCGTAGATGCCGGGCCGATTGAGTTCCTGAATCTGATGCTGCACGCGGAATTTGTGTGCACGAATTCCTTCCATGGGCTTGCGTTTTCGATTATTTTTGAAAAAAAGTTCTTTTCTTTTCCAAGCGACCGGTTCAGCACCAGAAGCAGCAACCTGATGGAGCTTTTCCATATGAATCCTCCGAAAACGGTTACGAAGGAGAATGTAAAAACGCGTTTTTATGACAGGGAAGAAGTGGATCGTATTACGCGCAGGGAGCGCGAGCGGGCGCTTACGTATCTTAGACAAAATATTCAGACCGGGGAGGAACGACTATGATACGGGATTTTTATAAAAAATATCGGGAAATTATACATTATCTGATTGCAGGCGGACTGACTACCGTAGTAAGCCTTGCTGTTTATTACGCCTGTGTGCTGACCTTTCTGGATCCGCAAAAAGCGCTGCAGCTGCAGGCCGCGAATGTGATCTCGTGGATCGT
This sequence comes from Lachnospiraceae bacterium, assembly GCA_021199235.1. Classification (GTDB taxonomy): domain Bacteria; phylum Bacillota; class Clostridia; order Lachnospirales; family Lachnospiraceae; genus Choladousia. The sequence goes on from JAJQIL010000072.1 coordinate 29,408, forward strand.
GGCGGCAACGTTTGCTTATTTTATCAACCGGTCATTTGTGTTCCAAAGCAGGTCGCAGGATATGATAAAGGAAATTGCAAAGTTCTATGCGGCCAGAGTGGCCACACTTCTGATGGATATGGTATGTATGTTTCTGCTGGTAACGGTCATGGGAATGAATGATAAGATCGCGAAGCTGGCAGCGCAGGTGATCGTTATGGTCAGCAATTATGTTTTGAGTAAATTTCTGGTCTTTAAGAAATGATCACGAATGGTTGCAATGAGCAGTGGTGTGCTGCAGGCTCAGAACGCGGCCTGTCCTGAAGTATATTTTTAGAGGTGGTTTTACGTGAAAAAAATTTCGCTGATCATTCCCTGCTACAATGAGCAGGAAACAGTTCCGCTGTTCTACGCGGAGACGAGCCGGGTATTGAACGATATGGACTGTGAGTATGAGTTTGTTTTTGTCAACGATGGCTCGGCTGATGATACCCTGAAAATCATCAAAGAGTTGGCGGAAACGGACGAACATATCACATATCTGTCTTTTTCAAGAAATTTTGGGAAAGAGGCGGCGATGTATGCCGGTTTTTGCAATGCGGATGGAGACTACGTGGCGGTCATGGACGCGGATATGCAGGATCCGCCCGCACTGCTTCCGCAGATGGTGGAGCTGCTGGAAGGCGGTGAATATGACAGCGTGGCGACCAGAAGAGTGAGCCGGAAGGGAGAGTCTCCTGTCAGAAGCTGGTTTGCCAGACGATTCTACCGGCTGATTAACCGCATTTCGGATGCGGACATTGTAGACGGAGCCAGAGATTTTCGGCTGATGCGCCGGGAGATGGTGGATGCGATCGTGGAAATGTCGGAGTACAATCGTTTCTCAAAAGGAATTTTCGGCTGGATCGGTTTTCGAACATACTGGCTGCCCTATGAAAATGTAGAACGTGTTGCCGGCGAGACAAAATGGAGCTTCTGGAAGCTGGTGAAATATGCGATTGACGGGATTATCAATTTCTCTCAGGCGCCCTTAAGCATAGCTTCCTGGGGCGGAATCGTTATGACGCTCGTCGCGTTTTTATATATGATCGTGACCTTTGTCCGCAGGCTCCTTTTTGGGAATCCGGTTGCCGGATGGGCATCCACAATCTGTATTATCATGTTTATCGGCGGCCTGCAGCTGTTTTGCCTTGGCATTATGGGACAATACATTGCCAAGATCTATATGGAGACGAAAAACCGGCCGCATTATATTATTTCCGAGTCCAACAAAAAAGAGACAAAGAAGATCAAATAGGAGTGCTTGCAATGATCGGACAGAAGAGTGGAAAGGACTGCTGCGGATGCGGTGCGTGCGTACAGGCATGTCCCAGACAATGCATTCAAATGAATACGGACGAAGAAGGCTTCTGGTATCCGCAGGCGGACAAAGATGCCTGCATTTCCTGCGGCCGCTGTGAGGCGGTCTGTCCTATGCAGATAAAGAGCAGAAAAGATGCGCCGGAGCCGAAGGCCTATGGCGGCTGGAACCGGGATGAGGCTGCCCGGGAAAAAAGCTCATCGGGAGGCGCGTTTCCGCTTTTTGCGGAGTATATTCTGGAAAATGGCGGTACAGTATACGGCGCAGCCATTGATGAAAAAATGAAGGTGGCGCACCGGAGGATTGCCTCGAAAAACGAACTGGAATGCCTGCAGGGATCGAAATATGTTGAGAGTGATATCGGCGATACCTACCTGCAGGCAAAAGAGGATCTGAAGGCTTCCAGGAAGGTTCTGTTTACGGGAACGCCCTGCCAGATCGCCGGTCTGAAGACGTTTCTGGGCCGTGAGTACGATCTACTTTATACGGTGGATTTTACCTGCCACGGCGTGCCGTCTCCGCTGGTTTTTGAAAAGTATGTTGCGTACCTGAATGATACCAGGCAGGATCAGGTAACCGGCTTTTTATTCCGCAACAAAGTGGCCGCCTGGAAACCTACCGGGCAGCAGATGGGAACCATTGTAAAATTTGCTTCCGGGAAAGAGGAGCAGAATATCCCGGCATACCGTGATCCTTTCATGAATGGCTTTTTATCTGATCTGTATTTGAGAAAAAGCTGCTATGAATGTCCGTTTAAGCCGGCATATCAGATGGAGCTTCACGCGGATATCACCATCGCGGACTTCTGGGGGGTGCACCATGTGGATCAGGAGCTGAACAATGCCGGAGGCACTTCTCTGATACTGCTGAACTCCTCTCAGGGTGAGAAATTATTCGAGCAGGTGAGTGATGGATTTGAGGGAAAAGAAATTGATTTTGCTGCGGCAACCCGGCAGAACAGGAGTCTGTATCATTCCGCCGGAATGCCTTCCGCAAAGGAAAGAGCCGGTTTTTTTGACAGCCTGCAACACCAGTCCTTTAATCGGACCAGAAAACGCTATATGACCGGGCTGTACTGGGCTGTGCATAAATTCCGCGGCCTTTTTTGGAAGTAAATTGCGTCTGTACTGTGATCGGGCAGGAGGCGGAATGCCGAATCCTGCTCGCCGCGCGAGGCGCATCCAGCGTCAGCTGGAAAATTTCCATATGCGCCTCTGCGCATAAAAACCGCTGCAGTAAGTTCAGAGACTGCAGCGGTTTTTTGACAGGTCACATCATAATCTTCTGCGTAATGGCCGCCATTTCTTCCGGGCTCTCCGCAGCACCGGAGCCAAGATGGTGGGTCAGTATCGAGAACAGGCCGCCCCTCTGGAAGTGAGCGGCATAATCCTGTCCGGAAATCTCCGCAGCTTCCGGATGAAGCGTGCGGTACAGATAATCTGTAAATACTGAGAAACAGTCTACCAGAAGCCCCATCAGACTGGCGTCCTCCAGAAGCTTTGTCAGACCTCTGTTTTTCTGAAACCAGGCGAAGAAGCTGCAGAGTGCCGATTCAATATCCTGCTTTTCCTCCGGAATCATCGCCTGGGCGGTTTTGCGAAAATGCTGGATCAGAATATCCTCTTTTGAGGAGTACGTGCGATAGTAGGTCATGCGGGATACACCGGCTTTTCTTGCAATGTCAGTGACGGTGATATACTTATATTCTTTTTGCTCCATCAGCAGTATCAGTGCTGTAAAAATACAGTCTTTTGTTGCTTCCTTGTTCTGCGCCATTGGCTGCGCTCCTTTCTTATTTGACAAATCTGGCGTTTTGTATAACCAGTGAAGATACGGAACAATTCTCACATTGTTTTATTACGAGTAACTGTTCAGTACCTTCACAGGTCCTGAATAGTTACCATTACGATTCATATATGCCGTTGATGGTGACTTCGAATACGGCTTCCTGTCCGTTCAGATCGTCTACCCCGTAATCCTCCGGGAAGGTTACTGTGACATCTACCGTATCTCCCGGATGGTATCCGATAAGCTGCTCCTCAAAATCATCAATGTACGTGCCGGAGCCAATTGTGAGATCTGTGCCGGCTCCATTGGTGCTGCCGCCCGAGAATTCGACGCCGTCAATCGAACCGACATAGTCGATATTCACGGTATCGCCGTCCTCAATCGTCAGTGAGGTGTCGGTCGAATAAGTGGTCTCAGCACTTTCGGTGATGCTTTCCGTTGAGGATTCCTCTGCGTCGTCTGAGGAACTGAAAGGCCTGACGGCGTCAACGATGATGACAATGATCAGAATCGCGATCAGAGCGGATGGGATTCCAATGGAGAGATATTTTTTAATCTTTGCCTTTTTCTCTTTTTGACGTCTCTCTTCCGCACGCCTTTCCTGCGCCATTTTTTTGTTTTCTTTTTTCATGTAGGTGTCCTCCCTGTTTTTTGTGTCTTTATGCCGTTTTTTATAACCTTAATCAAAATATGTGCCCATTTTGTGTTCGAACTGCGAAGAATCTGTCAAAGCGGCAGGAAGTGTCACCTTTTACATGTAGTGGCATTCGCGAAGCGGGCATGAAAGTTTAGAAACCATACAGAAAGGTTAGAAAAATTTAAGGAACATAATAGGCAAATATGTAACAAAACAAAAACGGACGGCTTGATTTTCTGAAATTGGAAAGATATACTCTTTGTGGCATGATTATGGCAGAAAACGGGCTATTCAGAACCTGGCCTCGCTATGGAACAGTTATAAATGAAAGGGCATGCGAAAATGCCGCAAAATATTCCGCGGCAGGAAGCAGATAAATCAGAAAAAGAATGAAAATGGAACAGGAGGCTTTCTTGTGGGTAAAGTAATAGGAATTGATCTTGGAACGACAAACAGCTGTGTATCAGTAGTAGAAAATGACCAGCCGGTCATTATCCCGAATCCGACAGGAGGGCGCACAACGCCGAGTGTGGTGGCATTCACGAAGAACGGGGAACGTCTGGTCGGCGACGCGGCGCGGCGGCAGGCCGTGACAAATTCGGGACGTACGATCACATCGGTCAAACGACACATGGGTACGGACTGGGATATCCGCATTGACGGAAAAGAATACAAGCCGCAGACGATCAGCGCAATGATCCTGATGCAGCTGAAAAAAGACGCCGAGGATTTTCTCGGGGAGCCGGTGACGGAGGCGGTCATCACGGTTCCGGCGTATTTTAATGATATTCAGCGGCAGGCGACAAAGGATGCCGGACGCATCGCCGGACTGGACGTGAAGCGTATCATCAACGAGCCGACGAGCGCGGCGCTTTCCTATGGACTGGATCATGGGGACGCGCAGAAGGTTATGGTCTACGATCTTGGCGGCGGCACATTTGATGTCTCGATCATCGAGATCGGAGAGGGACTGATCGAAGTGCTTTCCACCTCCGGAGACAATCATCTGGGCGGCGACGACTTTGACGAGCGCATCAGCGGCTGGCTGGTTTCGGAATTCAAGGCCGAGTACCGCATGGATGTTTCCCGTGATTTTGCGGCGATGCAGCGGATCAAAGAGGCGGCGGAGCAGGCGAAAAAGGAGCTTTCTACCGCAGACAGCACAAATATTGTGCTCCCCTATCTGACACAGATCAAGGGCGAGCCGGTCCATCTGGAGCGTACCCTGACAAGAAATAAATTTAATGAGCTGACGGAGGATCTGGTGCGGCGCACGGAGATTCCGGTACAGACTGCGCTTTCGGACGCGGGGATCACAGCGGCGCAGCTGGGGCGTGTGCTGCTGGTCGGCGGCTCGACCAGGATTCCGGCTGTCCAGCAAAAGGTCTTCCAGCTGACCGGCAAAGAGCCGTCTAAGAACATCAACCCGGATGAGTGTGTGGCGCAGGGTGCGGCCATCCTGGGCAGTACGCTGCAGGGCAATTCCCTGATGGCGGCGGACACCGGGATGGATCTGCTGCTGATGGACGTTACGCCGTTAAGCCTTTCCATCGAGACGGTGGGCGGCGTAGCAACACGGCTGGTAGAGCGCAACACGACCGTGCCGACCCGCTATTCGCGCGTGTTCTCGACCGCGGCGGCCTATCAGCGCGATGTGGAGATCAACGTCCTGCAGGGCGAGCGCACCATGGCGCGGGACAACAAGTCTATCGGCAAATTCCGCTTAAAGGGCATCCGCCGCGCACCGGCAGGTGTGCCGCAGATTGAAGTGACCTTCGATATCGATGCGAATGGCATCCTGAAGGTTTCCGCGAAAGACCTCGATACGCAGAAAGAGCAATCCATCACCATCACGGCGGACGACCGTATGTCTGACGCTGAGATCCAGCAGGCGATGCGGGATGCACAGGAATACGCCGGACAGGATGTACAGCGGCGTGAAGCCATCGAGATCACCAACGAGGCACAGAGCCTGCTTGCCAAAGCCAATCAGGCCTACAAGGAGCGGAAAAAGGAACTGGACAAGAACGCGTCCAAACAGATCAAGAACGACATCAACGCTCTGCAGAAAGCCCTTTCCAAATTCCGCCTGGACAAGATGACCGATCAGGATCTGGAGAACGTGAAGATGGCGAAAGCGGCGTTGGAGAGCTCCAGCGCACAGTATCTGGGGATGTGACCTGGAAACTGTGATATCCGGAAGGCAATGCCGGAAAGTGGCCGGAGAAAACAGAAGATTTTCAGTGAAAATAGATTATGCATGAAAAAAAGCAGCCACATGACCTGTGACTGCTTTTTATTACACATTCCTGTCGGAACAGACTCCAGAATCTAAGCCATTACCGCTGTGATCAGCGCCATCTTGTACACCTCGTCTGCGTTGCAGCCGCGGGACAGATCGTTGATCGGTGCGTTCAGACCCTGAAGGATCGGGCCGTAAGCGTCGAAGCCGCCCAGTCTCTGCGCGATCTTGTAGCCGATGTTGCCTGACTGGATCTCCGGGAAGATGAAGGTGTTCGCCTGACCGGCTACCGGGGAGCCCGGGAACTTCAGCTGTCCAACCTCAGGAGAAACGGCCGCGTCAAACTGCATCTCGCCGTCTACCTTCATATCCGGATATGCTGCTTTGATCTTCGCCGTTGCGTTCGCTACCTTTGTCACATCATCGCCCTTGCCGGAGCCCTTCGTCGAGAAGCTCAGCATCGCTACCTTCGGATCGATTCCGAAATAGGAAGCGGTCTTGGCCGTCTCTACAGCGGTCTCTACCAGCGCGTCCTCATCCGGCGCAATCTGGATCGCGCAGTCGCCCATTGCGATACGCTCTTCCTTGCCGTCCTTTTCACGGATCAGGATAAAGCTGGAGCTGACGCTCTTGTTGCCAGGTTTGGTCTTGATCAGCTGCAGTGCCGGACGTACTGTATCCGCGGTCGAATAGGTAGCGCCGCCAAGAAGTGCGTCCGCCACGCCCATCTTTACCAGCATGGTGCCGAAATAGTTGCCTTTCTTCAGGCTCTCGCGGCACTGCTCCTCGGTCATTTTGCCCTTGCGCAGCTCGACCATTTTCGCCACCATTTCTTCCATGCCCTCATAGGTCAGAGGATCAAGAATTGTGACTCCGTCGATGCAGAAGCCGCCTTTTTCAGCTGCTGCCTTTACCTCATCGACATTGCCGACCAGCACCGGCTGCAGGAAATCGCCGCCCTTTACCAGACGATCCGTAGCAGAAAGAATACGCGCATCCGTGCCCTCGGTAAATACGATCTTCTTCGGGCTCTTTTTCAGTGTTTCGGTAAGTGTCTCAAACAAATCCATAGGTTTCGCCTCCGTAGATATTTATTGTATGTATTTCGGCAAGCGGCAAATCCGCACGCTCCTTCACAGCAGAAAGAGCAGCACAGGCCGTTTTGCCTTCTGCTATCAATTTACCACTAAGTTTTTTCTATTTCAACAAGTATTTGTATTTTTTCACTGCAAAGAGTTTTTACCGGATTTCATAGACGAATATCATAAATAAAAGCCTGAAAAATATTCTCATCCCCCCGGATTTCTGTACTACAATAAAAAAGTCTATTCAGAACAGTTACAAATTTTAAGTTAAGGGAGAATTATATGGCGACAAAATTGACTGATGCGACTTCCATTGAAGATATTATAAAGGGGATTTGCGTAAACTTTCACAAATAATGAATGGGGATATGCGTTATATTTATAATTGTAAATACGGGGATTCGTGGTATAATATGTTCTGAGGAAGGTGAAACAGACATGATCAAAACTGTTTTCAGAAGAAAAATATATGATGAAATGCTCGACTGGAAAGAAAGGCGCAGCGACAAATATGCTCTTTTGATTAAAGGGGCAAGGCGTGTTGGAAAATCGACTATAGCGAAGGAATTCGCCAGAAAAAATTTCAGGTCATACATTTTGATAGACTTTGCGCATACCAGCAGAGAAATCATGGAATTGTTTGATGACACATATAATCTGGATTTTTTCTTTTTACAGCTACAGCAATTAACCGGCGTCAGGCTGTATAAAAATGAGTCTGTAATTATATTTGATGAGGTCCAATTGCTCCCAAGGGCCAGGCAGGCTATTAAATATCTTGTGGCTGACGGAAGATATAAGTATATTGAAACAGGGTCACTTTTATCGATCAGGAAAAATACAAAGGATATATTAATTCCCAGTGAAGAGCACAGAATATCAATGTATCCTATGGACTTTGAAGAATTTTTATGGGCCATAGGTGATGATATCACGGCGGACACGATCAGTCTTCTTTTAAAAAACAGAAGGGCGGCAGGTAATGCGCTGCACAGAAATCTGATGCGTATATTCAGATTGTATATGCTGATCGGCGGAATGCCTCAGGCTGTTGAATGCTATCTGGAACATAATAATCTGCAGGCGGTTGACGAAGTAAAAAGAGAAATCGTAGATTTATATGAGGAAGATTTTACAAAGATAGACGGTACGGGACTGGCCGGCGATATCTATGATTCGATCCCGGCCAGTCTTACGGGTAATGCATCCAGATATTTGTTATCAAACGCAAGAGAGGGCACACGTGCAGAGCAGGTACGTGGATTAATACCGGATATTCTAAGCACATATACGGTAAATATTGCTTATCATGCCAATAATCCTGCTGTGGGGATGTCACTTGAAAAGGATGCGGGACGATATAAGCTGTTTACATCAGATGTGGGATTGTTTGTGACTCTTGCATTTAAGGATAAACAGTATACTGACAATATTATTTATAATAAGCTCCTTTCGGATAAGCTGGAAGCAAATTTGGAATATGTATATGAAAATGCTGTAGCACAGATGCTGACAGCGAAGGGCAATCATCTTTTTTATTATACGATGGAGAGTGATACGTCAAATCATTTATATGAAATAGATTTTCTTCTCTCTGTGGGAAATAAAATTAATCCTGTGGAGGTAAAATCCGGTAACTACAGGAACCATAAATCCTTAGACGTTTTTTGCGATAAATATAGCAGTCGTATCAAAGACAGGTATATTGTCCATACGAAAGATTATAAGTGGGAGAATGGCATCCATTATTTGCCAATATATATGATCCCGTTTCTATAATTAGATGGACGCACGGCTAAAGTGCAGCTGACGCCATTTACGCCGTTTTTTCTGGTTAGCATACGAGTAACACCGCCGTCAGCAGGTTTCGTAGCTGATTTTATGGAGGAAACGACAATAGTATCAGGGAGCTGCGGGAAAGTACAGGCATGAACCGAAAGGAATTTTGCGAATATTTTCAAATCCCTTATAGAACAGTCACAGACTGGGAATTGGGCAACAGACACGCACCAGAGTACGTGATCCGGCTGCTGGCCTATTACATTCAAACGGAAAACATTCACAAGGAGGCAAGCAGGCAATGAGCCAATCCAATATTATCATGTATACAACGGAAGATGGTTTGACGAAGATAGAGGCCACTTTTGACGAGGATACGGTATGGCTTTCTATTGATCAGATGGCGGAATTGTTTCAACGAGATAAATCAACCATTTCCCGGCATATTAAAAATATTTTTACTGAGGGTGAGCTTTTCAAACCGGCAGTTGTTGCAAAATTTGCAACAACTGCAACTGATGGTAAAACCTATCAAGTTGAGTATTATAATCTCGATGTTATAATTTCTGTCGGTTATCGGGTGAAATCCCTGCGAGGGACACAATTCCGCATATGGGCGAGTGGTATCCTGAAAGAGTATATGAAAAAAGGATTTGCGCTGGACGATGATCGCTTGAAGCGATTGGGCGGTGGCAATTACTTTGATGAGTTGCTGGCCCGCATACGTGACATTCGTTCTTCTGAAAAGGTTTTTTGGCGCAAGGTTCTGGAGATTTATGCTACCAGCATTGATTATGACCCAAAGGCAGAGTCTTCTATCTTATTCTTTAAGCAGGTGCAGAACAAAATGCATTGGGCAGCACATAAGCACACGGCGGCAGAAATTGTGTATGAACGAGCGGATGCAGATAAGGAAAATATGGGGCTGACCTCCTGGTCAGGGAAACAGATTAGACGTGCAGATACGGAGATCGCCAGGAACTATCTGACACAGTCGGAACTGGATGCGTTGAATAAAATCGTGACGGCGTATCTGGATATTGCAGAAGTTCGTGCTTTGGAGCATGAACCCATGTATATGAAAGACTGGCTGGAAACGATTGATGATTATCTGAAAATGACACGGCGGGATATATTGTCTACAAAGGGACGTGTCACTCATCAGCAGGCAATCCAGAGAGCCCATGAGGAATATGCAAAATATCAGAAGAAGCAGGATGAGCAGCTGTCCCTTGTCGAACAGCATTTTATAGAGAGTATAAAAGAATTGGAGGCACTGGAATAATTTGACGGATGACACATGACGTGTTTTTTGACTGCGGGAAGGGATGGATTAAAAAAGGATTACTTAAATGAAGACAGACAGATTGATTGGAATTTAATCGATATTGCTGCAGAAAGCAATCAAAAACCAGCCATTTGGTGATAATATATATCCTTCTTATGCCTGCTTTGCCTATGAACGTATGATGCCGAAATTAAATACGGAAAATCCAGAAGTGAGAGAGTATTTCTGCAAGGTTGGACAGTATTGGGTAAAAGAATTTGGCATTGATGGGTGGAGACTGGATGTTGCCAGCGAAATAGATGATGGATTTTGGAGAGCTTTTCGTAAATCGGTAAAATCAGTCAATCCGGATGCAATCCTGATTGGCGAGGTCTGGGAGAGTGCTGGTCACTGGCTGCAGGGGGATATTTTTGATTCCACATTATGATCTTGGATCTGCGGACCGGTTGAAAGGTGTGATGCAGAGCCTTCAGGAAGCCGGAATTCCGCTGGAGGATCAGTATATCTGGCTGGGAGAATCTACCCGGGCAGACGGGTATCGGATGTCCAGTCAGCTTTTGGAGGAACGAATGCTTCCGGAAGCGATAGTATGTGCCAATAACTACATAGCGCTTGGCTGTGTGGCAGCAATACAGGAGAGAAAAATGCGGATACCGGATGATATAGGCGTGATCGCGTTTGATGATTATCCTTTTTCGCAGATAATTGATCCGCCGCTGACGGTGGTAGACATTAATGTACGCGATATGGGGGTACAGGCAGGCAAGTTTCTTGTCCAGATGATCCATAACCCGAATATGCAGATACAGACTTATGTTACCACGTCTAATTTACTTATTCGGCAATCGACAAGAGAGCAGCGGTAACATACGTGTGATAGGATATCCATGTTGAAAAATGCGGCAATCTGGGCTTCGGTATCCATCAGGCCGCCGCGCGCACAGTTGATCAGGATCACGCCGTCCTTCATTTTGGCGATGGTTTCCCTGTTTATCATATGGCGGCTCTGGTCGTTTAAGTTCAGATGGATGGTGATGATGTCGCATTCGCGATAGATGGTTTCCACATCTGTGTAGGTCAGCCAGTGGGATGCCTTTCCGGGATGCAGGTTATATCCGATCGTGCGGGTTCTGGCTGCCGCACCGGACGGGGAGGAACTGACGATAGAGATTGTTGAGAAAGGGCGGCTCTTTGGCGAATCCTCCTTTTTGAGCAAAAGTGTACGTCCGACTACTGTAAGAGCGGTCACGGAGGTGGACCTGATCTGCTGTACGATCGAACAACTGATTCCCTGCCTGTGCCGGAATCCGGAGATCCTGACGAAGGTGCTGCAGCATTGTTCAGCCACTATGAACCATCTTTCCTATGCGCTTCATTCCTGGCGCTTTCTGGATCGTTACCAGCGGGTTGCTTCCTTCCTGCTGGAATAGACGGAAACGGATAATCCGGATAAGGAGATTACAGAGCAGTGTCTGCCGTATTCCCATGAGGAAATTGCCATGTGTCTTGGAATCGCCCGGCCGACAGTAAGCCAGGTGCTGAAAACTTTTGAGCGGAACGGATGGGCGCGATGCGCCTATCGAAAGGTGTATGTGCTGGACAGGGGAGCGTTGGCGGAAAGCGGGGGAATAAAATGAAGGACACAAGGGAGATCATTATGGATTTCAACGGCATCGGCTGCGTATACACTGTTGCGGGAGGCAACCCAAAAGCGGGAACTGAAGCTAAAGCAAAGACAGGACAGGCAGCTGTGAGTGTACGGAACAGCTCCCAAAAACGGACAGGAGGCGCTGTGATGAAGAAAAAAGCGATTGTGGCAGGACATATCTGCCTGGATATTACGCCGGTGTTTCCGGAACGTCCGGTAGAGAAGGTGAATGATCTTTTACAGCCGGGCAAACTGATCCATATGAATGAAGCCGACTGGTACGGGATTCTTGAGCGGGTGCTTCCCTATGTGGACTTTTTTGTGCCAAGCGTGGAAGAACTCATGTTTATGCTTGACCGGGAACGGTTTGAAGACCTGCAGAAGCGCGCTGCAGGCCGGGATATCACGGATATTCTTAATATCGAAAAGGATGTCCGGCCTCTGGCTGATACCAGTATCGCGGCTTTTCTGACAGCAGTCCTGCAGGGGGAGACTCCGGAAACATCCATGCATCTGGCTGCGGCTGCCGGGGCCTGCTGTGTAAGCTCCTACGATGCGCTTGGCGGATTGAAAAGCTTTGATGAAATGAAAGATAAAATTGCTCATAACTGGGCGAAGAATGACTAAGAACAGGATAAAATATTCTAAAAATATATTGAACATAGAGCAATCTTTGCCTATAATTCACTTTAAATGAAACCGGTGAACCGTTTTTTTGAACAGGCGTAGTCTGTCGGCTTACGTACTGATAAAGTGGAGAAAATGATGAGTGAAGAGATTCAGATGGGCAAAGATTTGATCATTACAGATGAGATGCGGGAAAGATTTTTTTGAATGAGGATCCGGAATCGGAGGAATCGCTGCGCATACCGGTACGATGGCGGCATTTATTCCCCGCTGCAGCGATCGAGCAGGCCACAGACGATGCCATGCAGTCAAGGATCAGTATTAAGCATGGCTGGATCGGACTGCATGCAGAATGTTCTTTGGATGCGGCGGAGAAAAAGGCGGTGGGAATCTCGTCAAAAAGAAGGCTGTCTTATGACAGTCCTTATTACAGCTATTCGGGAGAGCCGTGTTTTTCGGTCTCAATTGATAAATGGCCGTTTGATATCCATACGAAGCTGGAAGCGCAGCTTCTGCACTGTAACTGTCCGGAAGGGAAAAAGGGCAAATTGTGCTGCCATGAGGCGGCGCTTCTTTATTACATGGAACAGAAAAACGGCGGCCTTATTGTTGTGGAAGAGGACAGGTTTGCCGGCAGGGAACGGATTGGTGCCGTTAAGAGGAAAAAGAAGAACGAAAAACTGGCGCAGCTGCAGGAGCACTATGGTCTTACACCGTGTCCTGCCCTGGACTTCTTTGAGGGACGCAAGGATCCCGGCGGGATTGCCGTTTACGATATGAGGACTGCCCTGAAGGATTTTGTGACGGATCCGTATTCGATGCATATGGCAAAGGATATTCTGGAGAACCATCCGAATGCGGTTTCTCTTTACGCAAATGAAAAGAAAGACCGTGACGGTACACGGACATTTCAGGCAAAGCTCAATGATCAGGATATCGTGTCCGACTATTATTTTACGGCGGGGAAAGCCCGGCTTACGGGGAACAAACTGATTCTGGATGCCGAGGAAGGTTATCTTGACGGAGAGGACCGGTCCCGTTCGTACATGGATTTTGGTGAAGAAATCAAAGCAGAGACGAACCATCTGAATATCAACGGCCTGATCCTGTGTAAACTTCTCTGGGATGAGACGGATAAGCTGGCGGAGAAGACCGTTGACCTCACGGATTCGAAAGCCAGAGAATTTTTCAGCAGTCTGGAAAAGGCGAGCCGGGCAAAGATCCGGAAGACAGTCCGCACTGAACAGCAGAGAAAGAAAGCCGTCGAACTGTATCCCCGTATTATCATTGAGAAAGGGGAGGCAAAACTCAGCTTCCGGATCCAGAAAGAGGGCGGAAAGCTCATCGTAATCCGTAATGTCAGGGAACTGGTCGCGGCCTGCATCGGCCGATATACGCTTACCCTTTCAAAAACAGAGAGTATTGACTTTGGAGAATATGATTTCACGGATCACTCGGCCGGGCTTTTTGATTTTCTACAGAGGAAGGTCGGCGATGTCTCCGATATCAATATGCAGATTGAGGCGAGAAATGTGTTCTCCAGACACAGTGTCAGGACAATCAATGTCACTTCGAACCTGGAGCTTAAGGGCGCGGTTCTGGATAATTTTTACGACGTCTGGGAAGGACAGACCGCGGAATATCAGGACAAGACAAACGGGGTGGCCAGCAGGGAGATTCCGGTGGCTCACAGAGATATCCGGCTTTCCCTCACCTGCGATCGCCTGTCGGACGCGAGAGGAGTATTCTCCGGGATTGCAGTGCATGGCCTGATTCCCGTGCTGCTTGATGGCAGCGGGTCTCATCGTTATATGCTGAACGCGGACGGCCTTTCCCGGATTACAGAGAAGGAACAGGAGATTATCGAGCCGTTTGACGCTGTCGCGGATTCCTCCGGATATTTTCGGTTTCAGGTAGGCCTTCCGAATCTGCAGGAATTCTATTACCGTGTTGTGCCGGCTTTTTTGGAGAACCCGTCGGTTGATTTTACGGATAATTGCGAAAAGGAAGCGGAGGGGTATCTTCCTCCGGAGCCGCATTTTGATTTTTATCTCGATTGTGATACATCGGACATTTCGGCGATGACCGGATCTGATACAGAAGAAAGACGGAAGAGGCGGGAGCAGGTGTTTCATCTCCTGCGCTGTACGGGAAAGGTTCGGTACAGGGAAAAGTGCCGGAAAAAACAGGCGGCTGCGGGAAGTACTGAAAATACAGAACTTACTGAATATATGGAAAGTGCTGAAACAGAATGCGCGGAAAAGGTTTATACGCTTTGCGTTTCAGATTCCAAAGACGGGTATCGGGACGTGGAACAGGAAAAGCGGGTTGCCGATGCGGTCAGTGCGCTGATGTATTACCTGAAGCCTGACGAGGATGGAGTTTTCTCAACGGTTCTTAATGATGAACAGCTTTTTCAGTTTCTGCAGTCCGGTATTGCGGTTCTGGAAGAGTATGGCACGGTGCACGGCTCCGAAGCGTTCCGGAAGTTTACGGTTGCGCCTGTCCCGAAAATGAAGGTCGGCGTTTCAGTGGAGAGCGGCATTCTTGACCTGTCATTGACTTCCTCCGGGATTACGGAAGAAGAGCTGCTGGAGGTACTGCAAAGCTATCGCGAGAAGAAACGGTTCCATGTGCTTTCATCAGGGAGTTTTCTGGATCTGGAAGAAGATGATCAGCTTTCCGAGATCAGCTTTTTTATGCAGGAACTGGATCTGAATCCGGAAGAAGTGATCCGGAAGAGTGCGAAAGTGCCGCTTTACCGCGCTATGTATATTGATAAACTTCTTGAAGAGCATGACGCGCTGTATTCCACAAGGGACCGGGTATATCGCGGTCTTGTCCGCAATTTTAAAACAATCCGGGATTCCGAGAGCGAGCCGCCGGCGCAGCTTGCCGGAATCATGAGACCTTATCAGGTGCTGGGCTTCAAATGGATCCGGACTCTGGAGGAATCCGGGTTCGGCGGGATTCTGGCGGATGAGATGGGACTGGGGAAGACACTGCAGACAATTTCGGTTCTTCTGTATGATTACAATGAAAAGAAGCCGGGGACAGAGCATCCGTCTCTGGTAGTCTGCCCCGCGTCCCTTGTCTATAACTGGCAGGAGGAATTTGAAAAATTTGCACCGGATATCCGGGTGATGCCGGTGACCGGCGGCGCGGCGTCCAGGAAAAAAGCGTTTGCAGCATGGGATACCACACAGGTGTACATCATCTCCTACGATCTGCTGAAACGCAACATCGCGGAATTCTCCGGAAAGGAATTCTTTTATGCAGTACTGGATGAAGCACAGGCTGTCAAAAATTCAGGCGCGGCCGTCTCAAAGGCCGTAAAGACACTGAACGCCGCACACCGCATTGCGCTGACCGGAACGCCGATTGAGAACCGTCTCTCGGAGCTTTGGAGTATTTTTGATTTTCTGATGCCTGGCTTTTTATATTCTCAAAAGGAATTTGAACAGCGCTTTGCGGTCCCTGTCACGAAGAATAAAGATCAGGAAGCAGTGGAGAAACTTAAAAAAATGACTTCTCCTTTCCTCATGAGAAGGCGGAAAGAGGACGTGCTAAAAGACCTGCCCGCGAAGCTGGAGGAAGTGCGCTATGTGCCGATTTCCGGAGAACAGCAGAAGCTCTATGACGCGCAGGTCCTGAAATTGAGAAATTCAATCCTGGATGGAACCATGGAGTACGGTACAGGAAAAGTGAAGGTGCTCGCGGAGCTCACAAAGATCCGTGAAATCTGTTGCGACCCGTCGCTTCTCTATGAAGACTACCACGAAGAGAGCGGGAAACGGGAGGCAGTTATGGGCCTGATCCGGCAGGCGATGGACGGCGGACACAGAATGCTCCTTTTCTCCCAGTTTACGTCGATGCTCGCGCTTCTTGAGAGGGACCTTAAGGCGGAAGGAATCCCATACTATATTCTGACCGGTGCTACGTCTAAGGAAAAACGGATACAGCTGGTGCACCAGTTTAATGAAGGGAACGTTCCGGTGTTTCTGATCTCACTCAAGGCGGGCGGCAATGGCCTGAACCTGACGGGAGCGGATATCGTGATCCACTACGATCCGTGGTGGAACTTTGCCGCGCAGAATCAGGCGACAGACCGGGCTCACCGGATCGGCCAGACCAGGCAGGTCACCGTGTACCGGCTGATCCTGAAAGGGACGATAGAAGAACGGATTCTGAAACTGCAGGAAGAGAAAAAGGATCTCGCGGATCAGGTCCTTTCCGGGGAAGGCGCGTCGCTTGCAAGTCTGTCACAGGAGGAGCTGCTGGAATTGCTTGGGTAAGTATAAAGAAAGGGGAAGACTACCGTCTGAACCATGGCGGTATTCGTATGAAACGTGAACGCAAAGCAGACATTAAAAAAATATTTCGGCTATGATACGTTCAAACCCGGTCAGGAAGAAATCATTGACGCTGTTCTGTCCGGAAATGATGTACTGGCAGTGATGCCGACCGGAGCGGGGAAATCAATCTGTTATCAGGTGCCGGCCTTGCTGTTTCCGGGGATTACCGTTGTCATTTCGCCGCTGATTTCCCTTATGCAGGATCAGGTCAAGGCGTTAAATGAGGCGGGAATCCATGCGGGCTACATCAATTCTTCTTTGACAGACGCCCAGATCGCAAAGGTCTATGCGAGAGCGGCGGAGGGTGCGTATAAAATCCTGTATGTTGCGCCGGAGCGGCTTGAAAGCCAGGGCTTCGTGGAGTTTACGGAACGGATTCACATATCCATGGTGACAGTTGACGAAGCGCACTGTATTTCCCAGTGGGGGCAGGATTTCAGACCCAGTTACCTGAAAATCATAGATTTTATTGATCGTCTGCGGGAAAGACCGATTGTAAGCGCATTTACGGCAACCGCTACAGAAGAGGTTAAAACGGATATTTCCTGCGTACTTAAGCTGCAGGATCCTAAAATCGTAGTCACCGGCTTTGACCGTGAAAATCTCTATTTCAGAGTCGAGACAACAGGAAAGAAGGATGATTTTGTACTTGAATACATAAGGAAGAATCCCAACGAAAGCGGTATCGTATACTGTGCCACAAGGAAGAACGTGGATAAACTGTATGAACAATTATCCGTTGACGGAATCCCGGCGACAAAATACCACGCCGGAATGAACAATGAGGACCGGAAGGTAAGCCAGGACGATTTCATTTATGACAGATCCCTGGTGATCGTTGCCACAAACGCGTTCGGCATGGGCATCGACAAATCCAACGTAAGGTTTGTGATTCACTATAATATGCCTCAGAGCATGGAAAACTATTATCAGGAAGCCGGCCGTGCGGGCAGAGACGGCGAGCCGTCTCAGTGTATTCTGCTGTTTTCTCCGCAGGATATTATGATAAATAAATTTCTTCTGGAGCATAAAGACTTTACGGATGTTCCGGAAGAAAACATTGAATCAATCAGACAGCACGATGCAAGAAGACTCCGGAGCATGGAAGAATATTGCAGGACGACGGGATGTCTGCGCAATCACATTCTTGCGTACTTTGGCGAGAAAAGGAGTGAGCCATGTAATTCCTGCGGCAATTGTCACAGAGAATATACAGAGATTGATATGACAGAGGATGCGAAGCAGGTCATCAATTGTGTCTGGGAGACAAAAGGAAGATATGGCCTCAGTATCATCCTTGGTACACTTCTGGGTGCAAACAGAGCCAGATTAAAAGAAGTCGGGGCTGTTGATTATAAGACATACGGGGCACTGAAATACCGCTCTGAATCAGAACTCCGGCTGCTGATCAGTCAGCTTATCATGGACGGATATCTCCGTCAGACCGCTGATAGATATAGTGTGATTCGCCTGGGAAATATAGCTCCTCTTAAGGAGGAGGGGACGCGCATTCTGGTTCGAATCCACGATAACGAAAAGCAGGAAAGGCCGGAGCGTCTGGTCAAATCCAGCGGCAGGAGGAGCACGGATTCTCTCACAAAGGCAGGCTATGAATTATTTGAAGTTTTCCGACAACTGCGCCTGAAAATTGCCAGAGAAGAAGGAACGCCGCCGTATATTATCTTCAGTGATAAAACACTGATCGATATGAGTGTAAAAATACCGCAGGACAAAGCAACTATGCTGAATGTATCCGGTGTAGGCGAGGCCAAATACGAGAAATATGGCAGCAGGTTTATAGAGGCAATCACAGCATTTTTGGAGGAACATCCGGATGCCGTCACCAGCATAGAGGCTGATGACGGTGCGTGCGGAAATGTTTCCAAAGAAAAAGGCGTGCCTGGTAAAAAGGTAAAAAAGCAAAAAAGATCATTTTACCTTAACCCGGAAGATGGGGATAAGTATGAATTCAAGAACCTTTCTCTTTTGACTGAAATTCGGGATGAGTTGAACCGAATTACATCTGCGGACAATGTAAAGCATATATTTGGGACAGATCTGTTCCGGCTGCTGACAGCGATGGGTTATGTGAAAGAACAGGAGGTGGAAGGCAAATTAGTTCAGACACAAACAGAACTGGGCCTGTCCAAGGGGATTGCTGTCACTGAAAAAATAAGTAAAGCGGGAAATGTGTACACAGTTTTGTTATATCCACCAGAGGTTCAGAAAGAGATTGTGGAGTTCTATATTGAAATGGGAAATCAGGCAGAATCTGACGGATCTGGCAAAGATGCCGAAGGTGGCGAATATGTCGAAAATGCAGGATCAGGTGATGCCGGAAAGACGGCCAGAGTGGAATATAACCGCAAAATGAACAGACCGGATGGAGCCGGGAAGTCCTGGACCGAGGAAGAGGATAAACAGCTTGATGATGAGTATCAGTCCGGCATGACAATTTCCGGGATCGCAAGGATTCATGACCGCACAAATGGAGCGATACGCGCCAGACTGAAAAAACATGGGCTTATAGAATAGATATTTTCTTAATAATGGTCTGGTTCAATTTGAGCCAGACCCAAATTTGTGGCTTCTCCCTATCAATAAATCAATGATAAGGCTGGAAAAATCTGTTACACTAAGGATCAATACAACGGATAAACACAGCGGGGATGCTGTGGCAGAGGCAATCGAGTCGATACATCAGTCTTCTGCGGCGCATCTGTTTTACGATAAGGAAAGCTGCGCAATATAAAATCGCTGCGCGATTGTATATCTCGTACGAAGTGCGGGATGCCCACGCCCCACGATCGGAGATTGGGGGCATACCCGGCGAGGGGCGCGGCCTTCGTCCATACTCGCTGCACGAGTACGGACATGTAATGAGCAGGCACTTCGATTTTTGAATCTTACGCCCAATGTCTGTGCAGTCTCAGTCTATATAGAGCCAAAATTCCTGGAATCACACCAATAATCATGTCTGGGTGTGATTAAACGACCACAATAATCTGGAATATGTGCATTTTTAGTGGAATAATAATCTAAAAAAAGTGCGAAAATATCGAAATGATAATCTTGCATTTGTGCAAATTCTCATGTATAATCCCCACAGTTAATATAATAGTCGGCCGCTATGCAAACAGTTAACCTGCACGCAGAAATAAGGGCCGATTCATTTATCTGAAATGGAGAAGCTTATGCG
The DNA here is from genome assembly GCA_021199235.1 of Lachnospiraceae bacterium. Lineage (GTDB taxonomy): Bacteria > Bacillota > Clostridia > Lachnospirales > Lachnospiraceae > Choladousia. The sequence continues at coordinate 49,395 of JAJQIL010000072.1, forward strand.
GAGAAAAATATACGATACATTACTCGAATGGAAACACCGTTCCGGACAGACCGCGCTGTTGATCGACGGAGCAAGGCGGGTCGGAAAGAGCTACATTGCCGAAAAGTTTGCCAGGGAGAATTATAAATCCTATATCCTGATTGATTTCAACCGCGCAAGCCGTCAGGTGCAGGAGCTGTTTGAAAATTATCTGGATGATCTGGACACATTTTTTCTGTATCTGTCAGGCTATTATAATGTACGTCTTTATCAGGGAGAGACGCTGATCATATTTGACGAGGTGCAGATGTTCCCGCGGGCGAGAGGAGCCATCAAATATCTGGTAGCGGACGGCAGATATGCCTATCTGGAAACAGGTTCTCTTATGTCGATACGGAAAAACGTTCGGGACATTGTAATCCCTTCCGAGGAGGAACATGTCTATATGTATCCCATGGATTTTGAGGAATTTCTGTGGGCCATGGGAAATGAGACGCTGATGCCCCTGATTCGCTCCTGTTATGAGAAAAAGCGTCCGATGGGGCAGGCGATGCACCGGAAAGCGATGGATTATTTCCGGCAGTATCTGATTGTCGGCGGGATGCCGCAGGCAGTGGAAGCCTATCAGGATAAAAGGGATTTCACCGAAGTAGACCGCATAAAGAGAGGAATTCTCACACTTTATCGGGAAGACATCCGCAAGCATTCCGCCGGAAATGAGTTGGAGGTCGAGGCTATTTTTGATCTGATACCGGCGCAGCTGTCCCGGCATGAGAAAAAGTTCCGCCTGAAGGACATCCGATCGGGGGCGAGAACAAGGCAATACGAGCAGCCTTTCTTCTGGCTGGCAGATGCCATGATCGTAAATAACTGCTACAATTGTTCCGAGCCGAACGTCGGACTGAAAATGAATATGGATCGGAAAACCATGAAGTGTTATCTGGCCGACACAGGTCTGCTGATCAGCCACGCCTTTGACGAGAAGGGCATTGTTTCGGAGGAAATCTATCGAAAGCTGTTATTTGACAAGCTTACGGTCAATGAAGGCATGCTGATGGAAAACATCGTGGCGCAGATGCTGGTGGCTTCCGGGCACAAACTCTACTTTTTCTCAAAATGCTCGCGCACAGATGCCAGCGCAAGGATGGAGATTGACTTTCTGATCGCAAAAAGCAGAATCACCAGTGCACATAACATTTCACCAATCGAAGTAAAATCCGGTGAGCGGTATACGTTATCTTCTCTGAAAAAGTTCCGGATGAAGTATGGCGGGTATATGGATATGCCGGTCGTGCTGCACACGAAGGACTATAAGGAAGAAAACGGAATCCTGTATCTGCCGATTTATATGACTCCGCTGCTGTGATGGGTAAAAGGGCGTCACTGCGATAGTCACGCATTTACCAACTTGCCCGGTCAATAAATCAATGACAAGACTGAAAAAATCTGTTACATTAAAGACCAGTACAACGGATGAACACAGCGGGGATGGCTCTTATAAGACGCATCTCAATCAGTATCATGTTATCTATATAGATATTATCTGGTTTATATCGCAGCTTCTCAGTCAGGGCAAAAGCATAGACCAGATCGTGCTGCTGATGCAGAGTCAGGTGATCGAAGAGCTTGCGAGTGATTATCCGCAGGTAAAAGGCGGGACAGACCTTCCGACTGCGCTTTTTCAGATCGCGGAGTCTACTGGGCGGCAGTTCGTTTTTCTGATTGATGAGTGGGATGCGATTTTTCGAGAAGCAGCTGATAATAGTCTTGTGAAAGAGCAGTATTTGAATCTGCTTCGGGGCTTATTCAAAAGTCCTGTGACCAGCAGGGCTATTGCTGTGGCATATATGACTGGCATCCTTCCAATTAAAAAATATGGAAAACAGTCGGCCCTGACCGATGTTCTGGAGCTTACTATGGTCAATCCTGGGAATCTGGCCTGTTATGTAGGCTTTACAGAAGATGAAGTGAAGGCTCTCTGTAAAGAACATGAGTTGAATTATGAGGATATGAAACGCTGGTATGATGGATATTCGTTTGATGACAGCGGATCTGTCTATAATCCGAATTCTGTCATGGAGGCAATCTCCATGCGTAATTACGATACGTATTGGGCGAATACGGAAACATATGAGTCTCTGAAATCTTATATAGAGGAAGACTTTGACGGAATTCAGAGTGCTCTGAAAAGTATGCTGAGCGGACAGGATGTTCCTGTCAATATACGGAAATTTCAAAACGACATGAGCATTCTGAAAAACAGGGATGATGTTTTTACTTTGCTTATCCATCTGGGATACCTGGCATATGACAGGAATACAAAGATGGTACGCATTCCAAATGAGGAAATCCGACAGGAATTTATTACCGCTATCGAAGACAGTGAGAAACACGCAGAGCTCGCAAGACTGATTGTACGGTCCAGACAACTTCTAAAGGATACACTGGCAATGCGCGAGGATGCTGTGGCAGAAGCAATCGAGTCGGTACATCAGTCTTCGGCTGCACCTCTGTTTTACAAAAAGGAAAGCCGCGCAATATAAAATCGCTGCGCGATTGGCGCGGCCTTCGTCCATACTCGCTGCACGAGTACGGACATGTAATGAGCAGGCACTTCGAAGCGTGGTTCGCACGGCATATATGGTTTGCATAGATGAGTATGCGGAAATTCAGGAGCTTCCTACCGGCCATGGATATGCAGATCTGGTTTATCTGCCCCGGGCAGGCTCGCCCTTACCGGTACTTCTGATTGAACTGAAATGGAATGAATCAGATGACGGTGCGATTGCACAGATTAAAGATCGTAAATATCCGAAACAGTTGGAAAACCTGCGGCATGATATTCTTCTGGTTGGGATTAATTATTCAGAAAAAGATCCGAATAAAAAGCATACCTGTAAAATAGAAAAGCAGACGATCCAAAACAGGTAAAAGCAGACAGGCGAACAAGCTCTCTCTAATCGACTTGCTCGCCTGTTTTTCTATTCGAGACAGTTTCAATAACTGAGTCGAGCAGAAGCTCCTTTTGAGCAGCAGGACAATCCAGATTCTTTATATACTGGCTGACGGTTTCCGCGTGGATGCCGGCGACACGCTCTGCCAGTCCTTTTTTTCCGGCTTTTGTTTTGGGATAATGAACAATCACATGGATTTCAGCACTTTTTCTTGCCATAACAGGCACCCCCTGGTATTTCAGTTTATGTAAAAGAAGTTGTCCGCTATTACCTTGAAATATAGTGCGGTTTGTGTTTCAAAATCTGAATGACCGGTGCTATAATCCTCAATACTCTTACAGGAATGCATTTTGACGACCGTAACCAGTTTATTGACAGTCTGAACCGATACAGCCTTCTGATTATTGACGACCTTGGTGCGGAACGGGATTCTGAGTTTTCCAAAAGTCATGCGCGATAATATTGATCAGTTTTGCTAAGTGGTCATTTTGACCACTTAGCAAAAAATGTTTACAATTTGGTTACATCGCATCCATTGAAAAACAGGCTTGTACATATTAATATATAGGAAAACTATTTCAATATCTGATCATCAGAGGAAGTGTGTTGTGTGAATATGAAAGAAAGAATATTGGTCATTGAGGACTCTGCGGCGATCAATGAACTGATTTGTATTAACCTGGAGACGGCGGGGTATGAGCCGATGTCATTTTGGGACGGCGATGCAGTCAGTGCGTGGCTTCGTGATGAGAAACGTCAATGGATATCATACCAAAGTAAAAATAATATTGTCAGGGGAAACAACTGCCTCGATATGGATGCCCCCGTTGGTCCGGTCATTCCGGCCGCCGATCTGGCACTTCTTGATGTAATGCTTCCGGGAAAAGACGGTTTTTCGCTGCTGCCGGAGCTGCGCGTGTTGGAAATTCCGGTAATTTTTCTGACGGCAAGGGACGACCTGAACAGCAAGATTCATGGCTTAAAAGATGGGGCAGAGGATTATATCGTTAAGCCGTTTGAAATGTTGGAACTGCTTGTGCGTGTGGAGAAAGTGCTGGCGCGTTACCGAAAGGAATCAGAAGTCTTTGTGGTGCGGGATGTCGTAATTTTTCCGGAGGAACGGCGGGTGACAAAGGCAGGAAAGGAGATTCCTTTGAAACCTATGGAATTTGATTGTCTGCTGCAGCTGGTGAAATATAAAAATATTGCCCTCAGTCGCGAGCAACTGATCAATACGCTGTGGGGTGTGGATTTTGATGGTGAGACACGCACCATTGATGTACACATTGCGAGACTGCGGAAAAAACTGGATTTTCAGGATGTCATCCAGACTGTGCCTCGCATTGGCTATCGGATTACATGTCCATGATTTGTGAAGCAAATCATGGACGAAGGCCGAGCCATCGAGCGAAGCTCGATTTTATAATGGCGAGGCTCTCCACATATGTCCATGAGTGAGGAGGCTGAGGCATGAGAACGAAAATATCAGTCGTGTCAGCCCTGTTGCTTCTGATGTTATCTCAGATTTTTTCCATCTGGAACCTGTATGAAACACAGATGCGGATGATTGGTGTTGTGCTCGGAGATGAACAGACGGGACTTTCTTCTGACATGAGTTCTTTTTCGAAACAGATTTCAAAACTTGGCATTACAGATGAGCGGTGGATACCGGCTGCGGCGCGGTCTGTTTTCCTGAGTTCTTACAGTACGGATGCTGTACTTTATTATGATGGCGAAGTGCTTGTGAACAGTACATCCTATGAATTTGATCTGGAAGCGGGGACTCCCCTTGATGAGAAATATCAGAAATACGCGCTTATCAGTGCGTACAGTTCGAATGACAACATTGCTGCTTATCTTGCCAAAATAAACAGGAGCATCCTTTTGATTACTTATATAGAGGAACCTTCTTATGGCTCAGGAAATGGATTCGCTCTTTTGCATTATCGGGATGTTACGGTTATCTTTCGGGAAAGCAGACTTCTTTTTCTGCGCGGAATTATTATTTCGCTGGCTCTTGCGTTGATTCTTGGCCTTGCGTTGACGCTGATCATACGCAGACTTTTTGTGCCGTTATATCAGCTGAAGGATACAGCAAATGTCATTGCGGACGGGCAGTATGAGGAACGTGTTCCGTTGAAGAGAAGAACAGGAAAAAAGGAAGATGAAGTCACGGAAATCGCACTCGCTTTCAACCGCATGGCAGAGAACGTTGACGAACATATCAGGACACTGGATGAAATGAATGAGAAGCAACGAATGCTGCTCGGCGCGCTTTCCCATGAACTGAAAACACCGATGACCAGCATTCAGGGTTATGCGGAGCTGTTACAGCGTGTTCAGCTTTCTCCGGAGCGGCAGGCGTCTGCACTGAACTACATCGAGCAGGAAAGCCGGAGGCTTTCACGCCTGTCCGTTAAAATGCTTCATCTACTAGACCTGTCGGATGAGTCCGATATCGAATCGAAGGACATTTCCGTTGAAACGCTTTTCTCGAAAACAAAAGATATCGTTCAGAAAAGACTGGAGGAAAAAGAGATTTCGCTGCAGCTTATAGTAGATTCTGACCTGATAGTTACCGGAGACGAGGATTTATTACTCTCTCTATTGACCAATCTGATTGATAACGCCAGGAAAGCCAGCCCGCAGGGCAGCACCATTACTCTGAGCGCTTATTCGGAAGGACTATATGTTCAGGATGAGGGCTGCGGTATCGCACCGGAGGAGCAGAAAAAGATTCTGGAACCATTTTATATGGTAGATAAAGCCAGAACACGCCAGGAAGGCGGTGCTGGTCTGGGTCTTGCCTTATGTGCGCAGATTGCCAGACTGCATGGAGGAAGAATTGAAATAGAAAGTATTCCTGGGAAAGGCAGCCGGATAGGGGTGAAGTGGAATGTTTTTCAAACGAAGTGAGAGGAAGGGGTTAAACTTTAGAGGGAAGGCTCACCAGAACATGTCCCGATTCGTGCAACGAATCGAGGACGCAGGCCGAGCCATCAAGCGAAGCTTGATTTTACATGGCGAGGCTCACCAGATTCTCTCAGTCACACGTTGTTGCTTCCTTGGTTTTTTTCAAAACCCGAGGACAATCATACTTTTCCTTTTTGGCGTAGTGCTCTGCTTTTTGCTGAGCAGCCGTGTCACAGAGGTGGCTGAATATTACGGGACGACAATGCAGGCAGCGGAGCCATTTATCTGGACATTCGGTGATTCTACTGCAATCTTGATGATTTCACTGCTTCTGATCTTTCTGTTTTCTGACCTGCCGAAGCTGACACCATTTACACCGTTTCACCTGATGCGGACGACGAAAAGCCGCTGGCTGATAGCTCAGCTGCTCTATATCATACTCTGCACAGCGTTGTACATTCTCTTTATCCTGGTTGTCACAGTCGTGCTCTGTATGAAATATTCCTACACAGGAGATCTGTGGAGCGAGACGGCGGTCATCCTTGGCTATTCTTCTTTAGGCGATCAGCTGAATGTTCCATCTACGGTCAAGGTAATGGAGAGCATTACCCCCATCGGCTGTATGGCACAAGTTGCGCTGCTGATGTTTGCTTACAGCCTGACACTTGGATTTCTGATTCTGCCGGGTAATTTGCTGTTCGGGAAAAAGACCGGGATGTTTTTTGCCTTGCTCTACAGCCTGTACGGATTTCTGCTCGACCCGGATGTGCTCGGGAAAATACTGGGGCTTGAGACTTATGAACTCTATCGTGTCCGCAGTATTGTCGGCTGGATCAGTCCGCTGAATAATGCGGTCTATGGGATGCATGATTTCGGATATGACAACCTGCCGTCCATCGCACAGTCTCTGTTGATCTTTGGAGGAATCTTGACAGTTGGAATTTTCATTTCCTGGCGGGCAGTGAAAAAATACAATTTCACGTTTCTGGGGACGTGAAGAATGGTAACTGTGAAGGTATTGAACAGTTACGAATGGCTTATTTTGGAATAGCAGATTACAGACTTATGTTCTGCACTGTAGTAAAACGTTTACAATTTGGTTACAACCTGGCAAGGACCTGGCAACATCTTTCCTGATATACTGTGATCGTAAGAAGAAAACGTAAGGCAGTTACTGCTGCATTGAAAGGGGAGCATTATGAAAAATAGAAGACGTTACCTTGCCCTGTTGCTTAGCGCAATGTTGTTATCGGGCTGCGCTGCCACACCGGATAGCAGCATTGTGCGGCAGAAGGGAAGCCAGAGTCAGGATAATTACCGTGAGGCGGATGACGGTTCATCTGAAGAGACGGGTGAGACGCAGAATGTTTCTGGAGTTGAAGTATCGTTAGAGGATGAACCGGACACAGGAAGCTTTGACCAGGAAGATACCGTTAGCGGTAATGCTGAAAATGTCCTCGCCACCCGCCTTGGCGTGCCGGACACCTACACCGCGACAGCCTCCACATCCGACGGAAGCTTCACTATGACCAGTAACAACGCTATGGTTGAGGTGCCGGATGTTTCACAGGTGCCGGTCTACCCGGTTGCTCAGATGGAATTCACTCAGGAATTTATTGACCTGATAACAGAAGCTTTTTTCGGAGAAGGCCCGGTTTACGATTATGCTTATTACTATCAAACGACAAAGGCGGAGGCGTTGGAGAAGTTAAATGAGCTGAAAAAGTATCAGGCGGAGGGAAATACAGACCCATATGGCTATATCGAAGCCGCGAGAGAAAACGGTGTATTTGAGGATGGGTCGGTTACGGAGAGCGATATTTACAATCTTCAGGAAGAGATTGATGAGTGGGAGCAGGTTTACGCAGAGGCGCCGGAGACAGTGGAAAAGGTGGAAGTTACGCCTGGCTTTGGTGTAACTTCTTACGAGGATGAGAATGGAAACCCGGTGTACTACGATGATTATTTTTTCGGAGTTGTGGAAAGGGAGGATGGACTTTTTTCCTATATTTTGAAAAATTCCTCCTCGACGCCGATGTCGATTCGGATTTCCCGTTATGCCGATAAGGAAGAGATAACAGAGGATGTCAGCTGGGAGGAAACATACTATGATTCAGAGACGTTTGCTTCCAATGCTTATCGTCCAACGCAGGAGAAGTGTGAGGAACTGGCGGGAATTACGGTAGAGGAAGCAATCGCAGTTACAGACACGTATATGGAGCAACTGGGGCTGTCGGACGAATTCTCTGTGGGTTTCACGACGCATGCATGGAAGAATCTGGAGAGCAGTGGCTTTACATCAGATACGTACACTTCAAGCTGCATCGACGGCGGCTGGTACATCGTCTATACACGGACACTGGACGGAATCCCTGTTACCTACGAGATGAATGAAGGCGGTGGACTGGAATCCATGGAAAGCACGACGGAGCCGTGGTGCTATGAATTTGTGACATTTATTGTAAACGCGGATGGTCTGCAGGAAGCAGAGATTCAGAACCTGTATGAGGTCGGGGAAAAGAAGTACGAGAATGTGGATTTGCTTTCTTTTTCCGAGATAGCGGAAATATTTGAGCAGATAATTGTGATTCAGAATACAGACAGCTACGAGGATTCCGCAAGTCTGGAAATTACAGAAGTCACTCTTGGATATATGCGCATCTATGATCCGGGCGCGGACAGCCGCAGCGGAACACTCGTGCCGGTGTGGGATTTCTTTGGGAGTGAGGAAGTACACAGCACATACGATGGGGTGGAATACACGAATTACATTGACTATCCCGGCAACAGCTTTCTGACGATCAATGCGGCGGACGGCACGATCATCGACCGCAGTCTGGGGTATTAGTATTATAGGATGCCACCCGGCGAGGGCAAGTCGCACCGCATTTGAAAAACGCTTCGCGTTTGGGCGGCGCTCACGAATCGGGATATGTAAGGCATGGCTAAGGAAAAATGAGGCACTAAGATGGATTTTACCAGAATGCTGCATGAGAAAAAATTCTATCTGGCGGTGCTGCTTTCCGTGGCGGCTATCATAGCCGGAACCGTCTGGCCGGAGTCAAAAAAAGATTCGCCTCTGGCTTGCGGTACCTTTTTGGAACTGCTGAACAGTTCCCTGCAGTCTCAGATCGTGCTTTTTATTTTGCCGCTCGCTGCCGTCCTGCCCTGCGGAGAGGAGTATCTGCGGGAAAAGGATTCCCGTTTTCTGCGCTTTCTGATTATTCGTCGGAGCAAAGTGGTTTACTGCCTGGACAAGGTGGTGACGACCGCGCTTTCCGGAGCGATTATCTGGCTTTTGGGGGCATTTTTCGCGGGGCTTTTCTTTTTTTTGCTTTTTTTTCGGCCGCGAAGCACTCTGGAACTGGCCGATGAGTACGATTTTTACTTTGCTTGCCACGCTGGGACGCATCCTGCTATCGGCTTCGTCACTCGCCAGCCTTTCCGCAGTCGCCGGTGTGCTCGGTGGAAGCGTATATCTGGCGTTCGGCGTCCCATTCCTTTTGTGGTACGCCTGCATCATCCTGCGGGAACGCTATTTCGAAACGCTTTACTGCATTGACCCAACAGAATGGATCACGGCAGAAAACAACTGGGGAAATAATCAGACGGAACTCTGGATTTTGCTGCTTTTACTTGCGTTATTCTGTGCGGCGCTGCACTGGATCTTTCTGGACTGGAAACTGAGAGAGATATAAAAGCGAAAATGTAACTGTGAAGGTAATGAAAAATCGTGAGAAAACAGACAGAAACAGATATGAAAATTTATCGTAAAAAACGCAGGAACCATTCGCTTAGTGACGCCTGATGATGTGTTGTCTTGCAAAAGGAGTGAACGAATCATGGCAGATTATTATATCCAACTGCACCATGTACGAAAACGTTTTGGCACGGAGGAAGTCTTAAAACCACTGGATTTTGCGGTTGAACGGGGGAAAACATACGGAATCTGCGGAAACAATGGCTCCGGTAAAACTGTCCTGATGAAATGTATCTGTGGTTTTCTGCCGGTGACGGAAGGGCTGATCACAGTTGACGGGAAGCGGATTGGCTATGATGTAGACTTTCCGGAGAGCCTTGGGGTGATCATCGAGACACCGGGATTCCTTTCCAATTTAAGCGGGCGGAGGAACCTGGAAATTCTGGCAGATCTGCGCGGATTGATCGGGCGAAAGGAAATTACGTCCGTACTTGTGCGTGTCGGCCTTGACCCGGAACTGAAAAAGCCGGTCGCAAAATATTCACTGGGGATGCGGCAGCGGCTGGGCATTGCACAGGCAATTATGGAAGAACCGGAGCTTCTGATCCTCGATGAACCGTTTAACGGTCTTGACCGCCATGGCGTTGCGGAGATCCGCACACTGCTGCTTGCTGAGAAGCAAAAGGGAAAAACAATCCTGCTTGCGAGTCATAACAGCGAAGATATTCGTATCCTTTGTGACCGGGTGTTTGAGATGGATGGCGGCATGATGCGGAGAGCCTCGCCATTATAAATCGAGCTTCGCTCGATGGCTCGGCCTTCGTCCATGATTTGCTTCGCAAATCATGGACATGTAATGAGGGAGATTACAGAGAGTATAGAAAATCAGACGAAACCAGACAGAGAAATGTACTGGCGGAAAGTGCCAAAAGAATGGAGGAGGCGTTATATGAGCAGTGGTATGAATACCATACAATACAGGATACTTGCAGCTTTCCTTGCGGTCATGTTTTTTGTTTCTGCCGAAGTTTCTTCCCACTCGATTGTTCTGGCTGATGAAGCGGTTGTGCTGGAACCGCAGGAAACAGAAAGTCTCACCACCGAACAGAAATTAAACCAAAATGACGAAGACCTCGCCATCGAGCAAAGCTTGATTCAGAATGGTGAGGCTCTCCAAATCGACAGTATTGGAGAGGTGTCTTCCTCCGATATTCAGGATTCCGTTTTGGAATCTGTAGATTCATCTGCTTATTCCAGCCAGACAGGAGCAGAAACGGTCTCCCTTTCCATTGATATGGATCATGTGTATGAAGGAATGGAACTATCTTATAAAGATGGATATGTTCCATCAATAAAAGAAAATACAGTTTCTCTTGTAATTCCATTTGTGGCAGATACCCCGGTTGAGAATAACCAATTGACAGTGACTATGGAAACAACCTCTGATTCTCCTTTTGAAAAAGTGGAGTATAGGGAAGAAGTGTCATTACAGACATATCGGTTTGAGTCGGACGGCACTTTGGAAAGCGTGGACGCATATCTCTTTCAAGCCGAATTTACGCTTGCGGATGATTACCAGTCAGGGCAGTATCCGGTCACAGTGAAAGCGATCGCTTATTCTGCTTCCAGTGTGAAATCTGAGATGATTTGCCGAATGACAGTGACCCTGGAATCCGATTCCCGGCAACAGACAGAGGGCGAGACAGAGCCTGATTCGGAATCTGAAGCAGAAAGCGAGACTGAATCCGAAACAGAATCCGAAAGTGAATCTGAAACAGAAACGGAGTCGGAATCTGAAACAGATTCAGATTCTTCATATGACGACGCATCTTCCGGTACCACTTATTACTCTTCTGGCGGCAGTTACAGCAGCAGTTCCGGCAGCAGTGCGGTGAAACATCAGCCGCATATTTTGCTGGAGGAATGCTCGCTTAGCGGAGTTCAGCTTCCGGCTGGGGAGCAGATGGACTTTACTGCAAGGTTTCAGAATACGAGTGATGACCAGACGGTGTACAGTCTGAAAATCACGGTAAATACAGCAGATGAGAATGTTGCGCTTTCATCAACCTCTTATTATTATGATCAGGTAGCTCCGCAGGAAGTGATCACACTGGAAAACACGATTGCCGCATCAGCTGCAGCTACGCAAAAAGTTACTGCCTTAAGCTATGCTTTCGTGTATGAAACATCAGACGGAATCTCCTTAAGTGATTCGGAAGAACTGTTTTTTGACATCAGTCAGGAAACTCAGGTTTCTATCGAAGATTTCAACCTGTCAGATTATGTGTACTCGCTGGAAACGGTAACTGCGACGCTGGAGATCCGTAATACCGGACGCAGCCCGGTTTACAATGTACAGGTATCGTTAGAAGCGGATGGACTCATCGCAACAAATACGGTCTATGCCGGAAACATGGAAGCAGGAACTTCCAGCGATGAGACGATTAAGATTTATGTCAGTAATTTAAACGATAAAGACGAATCATCGCAGGCAGAAAACTCCGATATCGCCAGTGCTGAGACTGCATATGGCTCCACGACAGGGCTGCTTACTCTTACATGGGAGGATGCTTATGGGACAGTTTACACCGAGACGCAGGAATTTACCACGACGATCGCAGCACCGCAGGTGGTGGAGCTTTCTGTTGAAGCAGAAGAAGAGAGTACTTCAAACCAGTGGTGGGCAGTGACGATAGTAATTCTGATTTTGTTTTTCCTGATCCTGATTGCTGTACTTGTACGAAAACTTACAAGAAAACGCCGCCAGCTGGAAGATTTGCTTGCAACTATGGAAACTTTATCAATCGGATAGGGGGAGTTTTCTCCCCATCCGCCGCGCGGGGCGCGGGCAGCAAAGCTGCCAAAATTCCTCTCGCGCCCCTGCGCATCATAAACATCAGTGGCTTGCCACTGGCAGAAATAGAGAAAGAACAGGGAAAGCAATGACAAAACAGAAACTAAATAAAAGAAAATATCTGCCATTTGTCAGCGCTGCGGTTTTCATGACTGGTGCAGCGGCTGCTCTGATTTTTCTCCTGGCACAGTTTGCATTGGAGCAATGGCAGGAACGGCAGACGTATATCCTTTCTGCCCGCCTGTCTTCACAGGAGATCACGAAGGAACTGTGTACATCTATGAGCCGTTTTACCGGTTTTGAAAAACTATGGACCGTCATGGAATCTGAAGTCACCCTGATGGTAGGAGACTGGCAGATATCTACAACCCTGATGGGAGTTGATCTGGAGACGTTCCCATTTACACCGGTTCGCTCCGCCGGAGAAAAGAAGCTTGGTTCCACGCCGCTTCTTCTGGTTGGGGAAGAAATTTTTAACTCTATGACGGATGCAAACGGAACGGCGATTACCACACGACAGTCGAAGATTTTAATAGAATCGATGGAAAGCCTGACAGCACAGATCGTATTGGAAGCTTCAAATCTTGCCAGCAGTTCAGGTTCAGCGGGCAATTCGGACGGTTCCGGATATACGTCGGCGGATACAGCGGAATTTCTCGGCCTGGTATCCGGTGACGGGCTCTATATGGACGCGGATCAGATGCGCACATGGCTTGCTGGTCATGGGAGTTCTGTCTCTGTACATCTGGTCTGCCTGCAGATAAAAGGAAAGAGTAATGCCAAAACCGCAGAAAAAAGTCTCACAGATGCCGGGTTTCAGGTTGGAATTGAATAAAAACACGATTCTGTTAAAGGCTCATTTTGAACCTTTACCAAATTCATAGCGTCAATGGTCTGGGTCAAATTGACCCAGACCAAAATAGCCAAAATAGATTTGAAATGTTTGAGTTTGATCTTTTGGTACTTCCCATGGACTTGATTTCATGATATGATTCGGGCTGTGAAAGCGATGCTGCTGTGGTAATTATTTCAGTGCTGCATACTTCCGCAAAACAGATTTGGGCACAGTTGGAAAAGCACTTCCGGGCGGTTTTGTTCATAGAATAAAGATAAACCGCAGTTTTTAGATCTGAGGTGCTTTTTTGAAAACATTTAAAAAGCCGCTGTCCCCGGAAGAAGAGAAAGAGTGTCTTGCACGATACCAGAAAGGGGATATGGCAGCCAGGAATCTGTTGATAGAGCACAATCTAAGGCTGGTAGCGCATGTGGCGAAAAAGTATCAGTCGCCGGAGCTGGATCCGGACGATCTGGTTTCAATCGGGATCATCGGGCTCATCAAAGCCGTGACGACGTTTGACTGCGAGAAGAATTCCAGACTGGGGACGTATGCGGCACGCTGCATTGAGAACGAGCTTTTGATGATGCTGCGGGCAAGGAAAAAATTGTCGCATGAGGTTTCCATGTACGAGAAGATCGGGACAGATCAGGACGGCAGGGAGCTGCGCCTGATGGATATCCTGGAGAGTGAGCCGGTCGATGTGGTCGGGAATCTGGAGACGCAGAAAAATATCAGGCAGGTGCGGGCAAATATTGAGCGTGTGCTGAATGAGCGGGAGCGGCAGGTGATCACGGAACGCTATGGACTGGACGGCAAAAAGGAGCGGACACAGCGCGAAATCGCGGCAGATCTGGGAATCAGCCGCTCGTATGTATCCAGACTGGAAAAACGGGCGCTGGAGAAGCTGCGGGATGGGCTGAATATTCCAGAATGATTTTGCGCAGAATAGAAGCAAATATCGGAAGAAAACACGAGGAGGTACGACATGAAACTTTTATTTTTCGGAACAAAGAGCTATGACAAAAAGTATCTGCTTCCGTATATGGAGCAGGAAAAGTACGCGGACATTAAGGTGAAATTTATCGAGGCGGAGCTGACGCCGAACACGGCGATGCTTGCCAGAGGCTATGACGCGGTATGCGCGTTTGTCAACATGGACGTCGGCACACAGACGGTCGAGCTGCTGAACGAGTGCGGTGTGCGCCTGATCCTGATGCGCTGCGCAGGTTACAACAATGTGGATCTGGAAGCAGCGAAAAAATATGGAATCCGTGTGGCTCACGTGCCGGGGTATTCACCGGAATCAGTGGCCGAGCACGCGATGGCACTGGCTCTGACTGCGAACCGTCATCTGCACAAGGCTTACATCAAGGTGCGCGAGAACAATTACAGCCTGACGGGACTTCTGGGTGTCTCTTTTTACGGCCGCACGGCCGGTATTGTCGGCACAGGCCGTATCGGAGCGGCAATGGCGCGCATCTGCCAGGGCTTTGGTATGCATGTGATCGCATATGATATGTATCCGAACAAGAGTCTGGATTTCGTGGAATATGTTTCTCTCGAAGAACTGCTTCGCAGATCGGATCTAATCTCTCTGCACTGCCCGCTCACGCCGGAGACCCACCATATGATCAACATCGACACGATCGGGCAGATGAAAGACGGCGTGATTCTGGTCAACACCTCCCGCGGCGGCCTGATCAAAACGGAGGATCTGGTGCGCGGCATTCGCGAGAACAAATTCTTCGCAGTCGGCCTGGATGTGTACGAGGAGGAGAACGGCACGGTTTATGAAGATATGTCGGATGAGATCATGCAGCATTCGACCGTAGCGCGTCTGTTGTCCTTCCCGAATGTTATCGTGACCTCCCATCAGGGATTCTTCACAGAGGAAGCAATGCAGGCTATCAGCGAGACGACGATGGAGAACGCGCTGGCATTTGAAAAAGGCGAGAAGGGTCCGAACGAGCTGTTTTAAAACTGTTTTGAAAGAGAAGGTTTTAAGCAGGTACCGGAATCTAAAGAAGCATCATTATTCGGAAAGATGAGAAAATCAGAATAAAGTATTCCGAAAACAAGATGGTAAAACAGATTGTCAGGACAGACATAGTAAACGACAAAAATGTCGTTTACTATGATTTGATGCACACGACCGCATATGGAATGGCTGCTTCGCAGCCTTGCGGTCGGCGCAAAGGGAAACGACTAATGTCGTTTCCTATAATAAACATGAAAAAGGCACGGATAAGCTTTGCTACGCGGCATTGCTTCCGTGCTTCTTTTTCATTTTGATTCAACATCGCAGCAAGTACGCGATCCGCCTGTGAATGTCAGCACACGAACCTGCTCTGGCCGGATTACTCTCTGAACTCAAATAATTTGGCAATCGGGATCTCCAGCACGTCCGAGATATCGAACAGAAGCTCAAGTGAGACGGAAGTCGGCATATTGGGAGCCTCAATGTTGCTCAGGTGCGTGCGGCTCACATTGATCGCCTCAGCGAGCTGCAACTGCGTCATTCCATTCATTTTCCGATAATAAGCGATGGTAAGGCCGAGCTGGCGGTACTGCTTTTTTCTCTTTTCTGATACTGCTGCCATGAAAATTTCCTCCTTTGTTTGGCGGCATATGCTTTCAGACAGTCACTGCCGAAAGATACCGCATTGACTTCATAACTATCCTGCACCATCACAGCAATGAGGCACTGTACGGAATCGTTATTTGACTTTCTATAGTTTAATTCCGAATACAAGAAACATAAACAATTATACCTTATGCACTGGCAAAATAAAAGAGTGCTTCAAAAATAATCTGTATTATTGAGTCAAATCGCGGCTGGATTTTTGTGTATTCCATACTTGCAGGAGTAAGCTTTAAAAAAAATACTTGCAATTCAGGCCCGTATGCGTTATCATGTCGTCAGTTTAAGAGTGGTTCTTCGGGGCGGGGTGTGATTCCCCACCGGCGGTATAGTCCGCGACCCGCGCAAGCGGCTGATCCGGTGACGTTTTTTGACAGAATGAATTCCGGAACCGACAGTATAGTCTGGATGAGAGAAGAATACAAAGCGATATTTTATATCGTGCGATTCTGCCGCGGAGATTTAAGAATGAATCTTCACGGTTTTTTTATGCGCAGAACCGGGCAAGGAAGCTTTGCGGCTAAAGCCGCACCCGGTTTGCGCGGGCGAGAAGGAGCCGACAAGTCGCCACCTTCTCGATTGCAGATGTGCAGAGCTGCGCATAAGATTTAGAAGAACCTTTTTCTTAAATAAGAATATTTACAGAAAAGGAGATCAAAAGATGGGTAACGGATTATTACAGACAATTGCGGAAAATCTGCGGTTTGTAGCGGTGTGCGCCGTGGTGATCGCGGCAATCATTGGTGTATCGTGGGCACTGGAGGCTACGGTGCTGAAAAAGAACATCGCACAGATCAGCCGGACGCGTTATATCACGATCTGCGGAATGCTTGGCGCTGTCGCCATGATCCTGCATATTCTGGACTTCCCGCTGATTGCAATTGCACCGAGCTTTTACAAGCTGGACTTCAGCGAGATTCCGGTGATGATCGGCGCGTTTTGCTTAGGACCGATGGGCGGTGTGATCATTGAGCTGGTAAAGATTCTGCTTAAACTGATCATTAAGGGCACTTCTACCGCATTTGTTGGCGATCTGGCGAATTTTGTGGTCGGCTGCTCGTTCGTCGTTCCGGCTGCGGTGGTGTATCATCTGAAAAAGACACGCGCAACAGCAGTGATCGGCCTTGTGACAGGTACGGTGGTGCTGGTCGTATTCGGCACCATGTTCAATGCGGTTTATCTGCTTCCGGCATTTGCCAGTCTTTATGGCATGCCTTTGGATTCCATTATCGCCATGGGCAGCGCGGTGAACGGCGCCGTGACCAATGTGACCACATTTGTGATTTTCTGCGTGGCTCCGCTGAACTTGATCAAGGGCGTCTGCATTTCGGTTCCGACCATGATCCTGTACAAGCGGATCAGCGTAGTATTGCGTACCGCTACGCAGGATTCGTATGCGGAAAGCAAGAGACACCAGCCGCAGGGCTGAAAAATAACCCGGTTCAAAGCTTCCTGTTGGAGCGCTCTGAACCGGGTTTTCTTATACAATAAGCAAATTATCTGCACACATTCACAGGCTCGCCTGCGAGATACGCGTACACATTTCCGAACACGATCTCTGCGCGGCGAAGCATTGCTTCTTCCGAAATAAATGCCTGATGCGGGGTGAGAAGTGTGTTCTTCGCGTGAAGCAGCGGATAGTCTGCCGGAAGCGGCGGTTCCATATCATACACATCCACGCAGGCAAAACCGAGACGGCCTTCGTTCAGAGCGTCAGCCAGTGCGGCATTGTCTACGATCAGACCGCGAGCACAGTTGATAAAGACGGTATCCGGACGCATGAGAGCAATCCGTTCTTTGGAGAGAAAACCGCGTGTCTGTGCGTTCAGCGGCAGGTTCAGCGATACGATATCGCTTGTAGAAAGAACCTCTTCCAGAGACTTATATTCAATGCCGAGTGCTTTTGCTTCTTCGTTTTCACTGCGGTTGTATGCGATTACTCTGGCACCGAAAGCAAGAAACAGCTTCGCGGTCATCAGGCCAATGCGCCCCAGACCGATGATGCCGACCGTGCGGCCACCAATCTCACGCCCGCCGATTCCGGCGCTGGTTCCGCCTGCCCGCACGATGCCGTCTGCTTTTACAACTTTTCGCATCGCGTCGACCGCCATACCGATGATCAGTTCTGCAACCGTCTGGTTCGAATATCCGGCCGCATTACAGATCATAACACCGTGTTCGTGGCAGGTGTCCACTGCCACGTGGTCAATCCCGGTAAAGGCAACCGAAAGCATTTTCAGGGAATCCGTACTTTCTACGACTTCTGCCGGATAGGGATTGTTCGCAATCATGACAATCTCGCAGCCGGCGCTTCTCGCCGCCAGCTCTTTCGGGTCGGTGGTCTTTGTATCGTAGCTGACAAATTCATGCCCCATCTCCGTCAGCTTTTTTGCGTGTCCTTCAATCACATCAGCCGGTACTCCGATCGGCTCCAATAAAGCAATTTTCATCTTGCACCTCGTATTTTATGATTTTTGCCGCGATTTCTGCTGCGGCGGTTCTCCACAGAATTATACACTACGTGCCGGAAAATGTCACGCTCATCTATTGTTTAATCTCCCAAAATCTGCTATAGTGGCTACATTGTGGTAAAACGTTCGTCCTATCCATTCCGTTTGCGCTGTGATAAGACGTATACAATGTCTGTCAGTAACGGAAAGGTGAAGTGGAAGTAAATAAACAGAATAATATGAAAATCAGCAGCGGGAGGCGTAAAATACAAGATGGGAAAAATCAAAAAGATTGAGAAGATTACTTCGAACCCTTATGTCAATCTTTATGACATGGATGTGGAAAACAGCAAGGGGCATGCGGGGAAATATTACATTGCGTCCAGAGCGAAAACGATAGATACTCTGGAATTGAATACAAAGCAGCAGTCTCCGGATGGCGTGGTGATCTACAGCCTTTACGGGGAACAGCACGATCGGGTGGTTCTGATCCGGCAGTACCGGTACGCGATTGACAACTATATCTATGAATTTCCGGCCGGACTGGTCGAGCCGGGCGAGGAATACCATAGTGCTGCCGTGCGTGAACTGCGCGAGGAGACCGGTCTTATGCTGCATCCGATTCCGGTTGACACGATTTATCAGAAGCCGTATTATACAACCATCGGCATGACGGATGAGTGCTGCGCTACCGTATATGGTTACGCGGATGGCGAGATCAGTGCGGATATGCAGGAAACTTCTGAAGAAATCGAGGTGGTTCTGGCTGACCGCAATGAGGTCCGCCGAATCTTACGCGAGGAACGTGTTTCCATCATGTGCTCCTATATGCTCATGCATTTTCTCGAGGATGAAGAGCCGTTCCGGTTTTTGCATTGCTGATTTCTGAGAGGTATAAGATGACAATAGAAACAAATTCAGAACAGGAGACCCTTGAGCTGGGCTGCCGGCTTGGGGAACAGGCGGTTTCCGGGCAGGTGTTTGCGCTGGAGGGAGACCTTGGTGTTGGAAAAACCGTGCTGACGAAAGGACTTGCTGAAGGGCTGGGCATTACGGAACCGGTTAACAGTCCTACGTTTACGATCATGCAGATCTATGAGGAGGGACGGCTTCCGCTTTATCATTTTGATGTTTACCGGATCGGTGATCCGGAAGAGATGGATGAGATCGGCTATGAGGATTATTTTTATGGCGAGGGAGTCTGTCTGATCGAGTGGGCGAACCTGATCTCAGAGCTTTTGCCTCCGCAGACGGTGCATATTCGGATTGAAAAAGATCCCGCGCGGGGATTTGATTATCGGAGGATTACTATATTATGAAAATTTTGGCACTGGACAGCTCCGGGCTGGTTGCATCCGTGGCGGTCGCCGAGGACGATGTGCTGCTGGCCGAGTATACGGTAAATTATAAAAAAACACATTCCCAGACCCTTCTTCCGATGCTGGATGAAGTGGCAAAAATGATCGAACTGGATCTGAATTCCGTGGACGCGATCGCTGTGGCCGGAGGCCCCGGTTCCTTTACCGGCCTGCGTATTGGCTCTGCGACGGCAAAAGGACTTGGACTGGCGCTTGATAAGCCGCTGGTCTCGGTGCCGACCGTGGACGCGCTTGCATGGAATCTGTACGGCTGCCAGGACAATATCTGCCCGATGATGGATGCGCGCAGGAGCCAGGTATATACGGGGATTTACACGTTTGACGGGGACGATTTTATCACGAAACACGTACAGGAGCCGATGGCGGTTGCTGATGTTGCCGCGGCGCTCAATGATTTGGGCGGGAGTGCGGTATTTCTCGGCGACGGCGTGCCGGTCTACCGGGAACTGTTAGATTCTCTGATGAAAGTGCCGTACCGGTTCGCACCGGCGCATCTGAACCGGCAGCGTGCTTCTGCTGTGGCGGTGCTTGCCATGAAGTATTACAGAGAAGGCAAAATACAGACGGCGGCGGAGCATCGACCGGAGTATCTGCGGCTTTCCCAGGCGGAGCGGGAACGGGCGGAGAAAATCAGATGAGACCGGACCGGATCGAGATAGATGTGATGCAGTTTACGGATATTCCGGAGGTGGCCGCGATCGAACGCAGGACTTTTTCGCAGCCATGGACGGAAAAGGGATTTCGTGACGCACTTGAACAGGGGGCTTCCCTTTACCTGGTGGCAAGACTGGGAGACCGGCATGAGATCGTGGGATACTGCGGTTTTCAGCAGGGGCTGGATGAAGCAGAGCTGCTGAATGTTGCAGTGAGGGAGGATGCCAGAAAAAATGGAGTCGGTTACGCCATGATGCGGCTTCTTTTGAAACTGGGGCGTGAGCGCGGCGTTCACCGCTTTGTACTTGAGGTGCGCGAAAGCAATGCCGCGGCACTTCATCTTTATGAAAAACTTGGATTTGTGGTCGAAGGCGTTCGTAAAAATTTTTATCAGCAGCCGACAGAGAACGCGGTGATCATGAGCCGATAAGCCTGAGAAAAACGCTTAAATAAGTATTCCTTCATCCGGCTGTATGACAGTCAGCAGCCGACCATACTTGTTCGATTGGCAAAATCAGGAATCTGACTGACAGCAATTTCCGATAGCCGAAACGGACTGTATGAGCTATACTGTCGCTGTCCGGTGAGACGGACGGCACAGAATATGCATTCATATACGGAAAAGGATGCCGCCGGACACAGCTGCACTGTACGAAAATGCATGCGGCAGTGTCTGCGGCTGTAAAGGTACGGAACCGTTCGTACGCGGCAGAGCCTGCGGCTGTGAAGGCACGGAACTGTTTGCATGCGGCAGAGCCTGCGGCTGTGAAAATACGGAACTGTTCGTATATGGATAGATATGCGGGAGGAGGAGTTCAGATGAAAGAACAAAAGCTTATTCGCTGCAACGGCTGCGGAAAGACGATTGCAATTGAAGATGATATGTACCGGGAAGGCGTGCTGCTGGTGCGGCAGGAGTGGGGATATTTTTCCGAAAAAGACGGAGAACGCCATTCTTTTTGCCTCTGTGAAGCCTGCTATGACAAAATAATTCAGAATTTTGCCATCCCGGTGGAGATTGAGGAATATCTGTGACTGTGAAGAAACTGAACAGTTACGAATATCTGTGAGGAAAAATCATGCTGGATGTATGTTTGCTGGGAAGCGGCGGGATGATGCCGCTTCCCTACCGCTGGCTGACGTCTCTGATGACGCGGTTCAACGGAAGCAGTCTTTTGATTGACTGCGGGGAAGGAACGCAGATTGCGCTTCGCGAAAAGGGCTGGAGCTTTAAACCGATCGATACAATTTGTTTTACCCATTATCACGGGGATCACATCAGCGGGCTTCCCGGCCTGCTGCTGACCATGGGAAACGCGGAACGCACCGAGCCGGTGACCATGATCGGTCCCAAAGGTCTGGAGCGGGTCGTGAATGCGCTGCGCGTCGTCGCGCCGGAACTTCCATTTCCTATTATATATAAAGAGATACAGGGAGCGGAGCAGGTCTTTGAACAGAATGGCTACCGGATCACGGCGTTTCGTGTGAACCATAATGTTCTCTGCTATGGTTATACTCTGGAGATTGACCGTGCAGGGCGCTTTGATGTGGATCGCGCAAAGAAAGCGGAGATCCCGATGAAGCTCTGGAGCCGCCTGCAAAAGGGAGATGTGATCGAGGAAGACGGACGTATTTTCCGGCCGGAGGACGTCTTAGGACCCGCGCGCCGCGGCATTAAAGTGACTTACACGACAGATACCCGTCCGACCGAATCCATTGCGCAGCACGCAAAGGATGCGGATCTGTTTATCTGCGAGGGTATGTACGGCGAGACAGAAAAAGATGCGAAAGCAGTGGAACACAAACATATGACATTTGCCGAGGCGGCGCGTCTGGCACGCCGCGCTCAGCCGAAAGAAATGTGGCTGACCCATTACAGTCCATCGCTCACCAGACCGGAAGAATATCTGGAGCAGGTGCGGAAAATTTTCCCGAATACATATCCGGGGAAGGATGGCAAAAGCGTGGAACTGGATTTTCCGGATGAGTGAAACGGGCGGCTGTAATCCTGTTGATTTGAGATAATGTGAATTCACATAAGCCGATCATCATTTTGGCATAATTGGATAAAACACAATCTGCGGAAAACAGTAATACTGGAAATACATTGTAAGAACAGGCCGCAAAGTAAACAGAAGACTCACAGGGAAAATCAGAATGGAGAGAAAAAATGAGCAGCGAAAAAGACATCTATATACTTGCGATCGAGAGCTCATGCGACGAAACCGCAGCGTCGGTAGTGAAAAATGGCAGAGAGGTTCTCTCAAATGTCATTTCGTCTCAGATTGACCTGCATAAGCTGTATGGCGGAGTAGTGCCGGAGATTGCCTCGCGCAAGCACATCGAGCGGATCAATCAGGTGATTGAGGAGGCGCTGACCGTGGCAAATATGGGACTGGACGATCTGGACGCGGTGGCTGTGACCTATGGCCCGGGACTCGTAGGGGCATTGCTGGTCGGTGTAGCGGAAGCGAAAGCCATCAGCTATGCGCGGAACCTGCCACTGGTAGGCGTTCATCACATAGAGGGACATATTTCCGCAAATTATATAGAAAACAAAGACCTGGAACCACCGTTTATCTGCCTGGTGGTTTCCGGAGGACATACACATCTGGTCCGTGTAAAGGATTACGGGGAATATGAGATCCTCGGCCGCACCAGAGACGACGCGGCGGGGGAGGCTTTCGACAAGGTGGCCCGCGCCATCGGGCTTGGCTACCCGGGCGGACCGAAAATTGACCGTCTGGCGAAAGAAGGGAATCCGAACGCAATCGCGTTTCCCAAAGCGAAGGTTGCCGACGCACCCTATGATTTCAGCTTCAGCGGCCTGAAATCAGCGGTGCTGAATTTCCTGAACGGCTGTAAAATGAAAGGGGAACCCATTGTAGAGGCGGATGTGGCGGCCTCCTTTCAGAAAGCAGTAGTCGATGTACTGATTGAGCATGCCATGCTCGCCGTGCGGGAATCCGGTCTTGACAAATTCGCCCTTGCGGGCGGAGTGGCTTCTAACAGTGCTCTGCGCGCTGCAGCAGAGGAAGCCTGCAGCACGAATGGCATCCGCTTTTACCGTCCGTCTCCCATTTTCTGCACGGATAATGCGGCAATGATCGGTGCTGCAGCGTATTATGAGTATATCAGGGGCGTCCGCCATGGTCTGGATCTGAACGCAGTGCCCGCTCTGAAGCTGGGAGAACGCTGACACTTTTTGACTTTTACCCTTGCGCAATCATAAAATGTTTTATGATTCGTAACTGTTCAGTTACTATGATTCAAATGACAAAAGAACAGGATACTATGGATTCCCTTGCATTTCGTGCTCCCGAAATTCATTTTATATATTGAGGAAAATAATGAAGAACGTGGCAATCGTGCTTGCCGGCGGAAGCGGCAGCCGGATGAAATCAGATATCAAAAAACAATACCTGCGGATCGGAGATTACCCTGTGCTCTGGTATTCACTGTGCGTCTTTCAGGACTGCCCGCAGATTAATGAGATTGTGCTTGTCTGCGGTGCGGAGGAGATCACAAAATGCCGGGAGCAGTTCGTGGAGCATTACGGTATTTCCAAAATAAAGAAAATCGTCGCGGGCGGAAAAGAACGCTATCATTCCGTCTACGAGGGGCTCAAAGCAATCGGAGACTGCGACTATGTTCTGATACATGATGGAGCCCGCCCGTTCATCAGTGCAGATATTCTGAAGCGCATTTTTGATACACTGGAACGGTGCCCGGCCTGCGTCGTGGGAATGCCGGTAAAAGATACGATAAAGATCAGTGCTCCGGATGGTTATGTTGAGCAGACTCTTCCCCGCGAAAAACTCTGGATGATCCAGACTCCGCAGTCCTTTTCTTATTCTTTGATACGGCGTGCTTATGATGAACTGATTTTACAGGAAGAAGCAGAAGCTGAGAATAGCTGTGAGCAGAACCATAGTAAAATTGTACAAAACGATAAGAACTGCCGCGATAAAGTTTCGGAAAGCAAATCACGAAACCATGCAAAACGAAAGATTACGGATGATGCCATGGTTGCGGAGACAATGCTGCATATTCCGGTAAAACTGATAGAGGGTTCGTACGACAATATAAAAATAACGACACCGGAAGATCTGATCCTGGCAGAAGCACTGGCCCCAAAGTATCAGAAGCAGAAGACTGACGGTTAATCAGAAACATACGGGCTGAAGAACTGAAATTTGCAGGGATTGCGCATAAAGCAGAGATAGTTATGAATTGCCGACTGAGAAATATGTGAATGTGGATAAGATGTGGAAAAAATCTGCTGAAGTGAAAAAGTAAATTCCACTCCGAAAACCTCAAAAAATCGCATGGAAA